>CP048208.1:2021753-2034350 GCA_020541205.1 Candidatus Hartigia pinicola | reverse complement strand
GTGTTTTTTATTCTTTTTTGTTATATAGAATTTTATTCTTTTACTAATCTAATATTTTTTAAATATTTTTTGGTTTTATCATTTACTGTAAGATTTTACTTACAAATAAAGGGTAAATAATTTTTTCATGATTATACTAAATTAAGAGTAAGTTTATTACTTTTTCATTATTAGTTATTATAAGACCTATGTATATAAAAACTTGAGTTAAGTTATGAGTAATAAAATTGCATTATATTGTCGCTCAGGTTTTGAAAAAGAGTGCGCGGAAGAAATCACTGATAAAGCAAGAAAAAAAGAAATTTTTGGATTTGCACAAGTCAAAAAAAATAGCGGTTATGTTATTTTTGAATGTTATAAAATGAAAGATGTGAATAAACTTATACATCAACTATCTTTTCGTGAGTTAATTTTTTCTCGTCAAATAATTATCATTGGTGAATTATTAAAAGATTTTTCAGAAAAAGATCGTATTACTCCTATTATTGATTCGCTTAGCAATCAAATTAAAGAAGCTGGGGATCTGCGAGTGGAAGTTGCAGATACTAACGAAAGCAAAAAATTACTAAGGTTTTGTCGTAAGCTAACAGTACCTTTACGTCACGCATTAAAAGAAAAAAAAATATTATTGACAAAAGAGTGTTTACAACCTATTGTTATTCATGTATTTTTTATTACTATCAGCACTTGTTATACTGGATATTCATATAGTATTAATAATTCACCTTTTTATATGGGGATTCCACGTCTTAAATTCCCATCAGATGCGCCAAGTCGATCAACATTAAAATTAGAAGAAGCATTTCATATATTTATTCCTTATAATGAATGGGAACAACGACTTCAAAGTGGCATGAATGCAGTTGATTTAGGAGCTTGTCCTGGTGGTTGGACATATCAATTAGTAAAACGTAACATGATAGTACATGCTGTTGATAACGGTGAAATTGCAAAGAGTTTAATAGATACTGGTCAAGTGAGACATCATCGTATTGATGCTTTTAAATTTCAACCAAAGTTTAATAATATTACATGGTTAATGTGTGATGTTGTTGAAAAACCAGCTAAAGTAGCTGCTTTAATAACAAAGTGGTTATTAAATGGGTGGTGCCAGTCAGCTATTTTTAACTTAAAACTACCAATGAAGAAACGTTATGAGAATTTATCGCATATCCTGTATAAGATGCAGAATCAGTTGAAGCAGAAAAAGGTTAATGTGCATATGCAAACAAAACAATTATATCATGACCGCGAAGAAGTCACTGTATATGTTCAACGTATTTATAATCGCGTGCTTTGATAAAGTTTCTCAAAAAAATTCTTTTTAACTATAATAAAATTATCAAGTATTGAGTGCGATTATAATATTTTATTTACTTGAAATAATCATCATATCTAATACATATATTTATATGTAGAGAATATTCTATTTAATAGAAATAAAGAAAGTTAATAATATTAATTATAGTTAGTAAGCGCTTTATTTCATTTTTTAATAAAAGAATTTTCTTTTATAAAGCTAGGTAATTCATTAAATTAACTATTTTCAGTATATAGTCAAATTTTATATATTTTTCAAAAAATAGAAATTAGTTTATTTTTTTTTGATGTGTGTCTTCGTCTCAATCATTGAAATTATTTGTATTTCTAATAAGATCTAAGATATTAATTTTTTATTTTTTATGTAATATATAATTAGTAATTGTATTTTTTATTATTATCGATTAACATCATTTAAATATATTACAATAATATTATTTTGATATAATATCTTCATTATATTAATTGTTTCTAACACTCAATAGTTAATGTAAAATTATTTTTAAAATTTAATTCGTTTATGTTAAGTTATATTTTGAACTAATACTATTTTTATTTTTAACATGAAATAATATTTCATGTTAAAAAGTGAGAAAATTATAATAGATTTCATTATCTTTAATGATTTAATCTAATACTATTATAGGTTTATCAAAAAAAAGATAAAATAATAAATCATAACTTAACTTTTAAAATAAATAATTTAAGAAAAATAAACCAAAAATAAACCATATATTATAATACAATCTCTAAAAATTTAAAAAGATTTTGAAATATATTATATCATAATATGATTATATGATATATATTTTACTTTAAGTGAAAGCTCAAGAGTTTAAGGTATTTTTATATATTATATTTTTTATTGTTAAATTCTTACGTTTACAGTAATAATTTAAATAAAAAGAATAATATTTCAAACATATTAGTATAATAAAAAGTAAAAATAAGTATCACCATTACTGCAGTTAATTGTTATTTATTAGTAATATTTTATATTTATACAGATAAAATCATTGAAATTTCTAACAAAAAAGGTAAAAGTAATTAAGTAAATTTTATTTTGGAATATATTTTAAACGGTGAATGGAATATTTACCTATCATCTTTATATTTACCAGTCACGCAATTAAAAATGTTAGGTAATGCAGAATGGAAAGTTATTACACCCAAATAAACACTCTCAAAAAAAACGGTGATTACTTATAAAATTTATTAGTTATTTAGGAGGTGATATGGCATTGACAAAAACACTGAAATACAACAAAAAAATCTTGATTATTATTAAAAAATAAAAAACTTTATCTAGTACCTGATGCATTAATGAATATCAAAAAAATAACTTGAGGAGATATTCATTATTTTTCTTAATATAAACAATTATAATTTATTTTAACAGTAATGTTTATTATATCGAGCATTTGACAATAGCATTTTTAAATATAATATTGTGACTTATTGTAAGTTAAAGAATTATTTTTTTAAATTTATAGAATAATATAAACATATCAGTGACCAACTTGTAAAGTTGGATCATTCTTATTTTAAAAATCAAAGCGAAAATCAAAAAAAATGATTTAATAATATGTAGTTTTAAACTATATCACGAGATTTAATTGAAATACAACTTACTACATATTTTTTTCACTGAAAAAAGACTACGTTTCTTATTGTATAAAATAGCTAAGATAAAATTTGTTTTTTATTTTTAAATAAGATGTTATTATTTTAATAAAGATAACCTTAAAAAATAATAAATTTTTTCAAAAAGTTTATTTTAATAATGTCTAAAATAATCAAGAATATAAATACATATTGTCAAAGTCGAAGAACAAAATACATTGCTTCTCTGAGTATAAATATGAGCATGCCTTCAGAATATATATCAATAATTTATTAGGTAATTTATAAGAAAAATATTATTGATCATATCAAGAATGCATTGTCTTTTTTTTGTAAAAAATGTTATTTGAATATAATTCAATATCTTTATAAGTATGTTTTTTTGTTTATATAAATATTAAACACCTGTCAGTTAAAAACCATGATCTATATAAATTTATATAGTGAAATAACGTGCATTAGTTGCTTCAAACTAATTATATTTATATATAAATACTGGAAATGTTTTCAGTGTGTAAATGTTTAAATCATTTAAGCGTAAAATAATCCTAATGTACTGAAAAGGTAATGTAATATACACAAAGATATAATAAAAAATCTATAAATAATATTACGTATTTATTGTCGAGCTAAACGACCAATTTCTGGTATAAATTTTGTGTTACTGCGCCATGGATTAATATCTAGACCACCTCGTCGAGTATATCGAGCATAAATGCTTAATTGTTCTGATTGACATAATTTTTTTATATCATTAAAAATTCGCTCAACACACTGTTCATGAAATTCATTATGCTGGCGAAAAGACACTAAATAACGTAGTAATGCTTCGCGATTAATTTGAGGTCCACGATAATTAATTTGTACCGAACCCCAATCAGGTTGATTTGTTATCAGACAATTTGATTTTAATAAATGACTCACTAATGTTTCTTCAACAATTATAGATTGTGTACAATTCATTAGGTAATTTCGTCGAAATTTATAGTTATTAATTTCAATATTTTGCTCATCAATACAAATTCCTTGAAAATTATGAATACTCTGTCTTGCAAATTCATTTAATGTATATAGTGTAACGGTAACTTTTCCATTAGCACAATGACTGAGATTTTTTTGTAAAATACTTCGGACGTTTTCCCAATTTTTATGCTGAGTTTGATTAAAACTATTAAGATATAGTTTAAAACTTTTAGATTCAATTAAATTTTTACTATGAGCATCGACAGTGACCAAACCAATAGCGACTTGAGGAATACCTTTTTGATTAAGCCAAGAAACTTCATACATAGTCCAAATATCTGCACCATAGAAAAAAAAATTATCATTACATATTTCTAAAGATTTTCTATTTAGACTACGAGGCACGGCTTGAAGTAAATGAGGATTATATTGGTCAGAATATGTTGTTTTTTTTCCAAGAATCAACTTGTTTAGCGTTGAATTATTTTTGAACTTTGACATGTTAATCACTTATAGTGAATCTACTAATATACAAGATAGAATAAGATCTTTTATTTATCTCTGAATTTTTCTATAATGTTACTTATCAAGTAATTCTATAAAATTCCTAATAAATATTAGGTTATAAAATATTATAACTATTATACCTTATTAAGAATTATAAATATTTTTATAATATCATATAATTTAATGGGTAAAATGCATTTATGTCATTAATTTTGTCTATTATTGATAATATATTTATTATTGTCTAGTTTTTAAGAATAGAAAGCTTAATTTATTAAACTTTAAGATATTGAAGTTCAACGATAAAACTTTGAAAGGTTTTTTAACATTATTTAATTGTTCAAAATTTTTTAAAACTTTTTTAATAAAAAGCGATATATTCTAGATTATTAAAATAAATTCAAATATTTAAATACCTTCAATATTTGAATTTATTTAATACATATATCAGATAATCTGATTTTTATTCAATGGATTCATATTTGAATGATATAGTTTAAAACATGTATATTAATTAAGTTTTGGTATTTTATATACTAAATTACTGATTTTAGTGAATTATATGCACTATTAGTAAATATTTAATTTATATTAATATAATCTTTGAAATCTTTTTACTTATTGAAATTTTTTGTATAAAAACCGTTATTATAGTGTCTGTTATTGTCAATAACATTACCTATTATTCTTAAAATTTATTAGATAGTCTTTTATATGCTTTTTTAGATATATTATTTATTAACACTAGAGACTTTATATTTTATCAGATATTTAAGTATACTATAATGTATAGTCTTAAAATTTTAATATTAATCAATTATAAAATTAATACTTATATTTTTAACTATAACTCATAATAAAAAATATCACTAACAAAATTTCTTTAAAACCTTCTTTCATATAATGTATTGTAATTTTATTTTTTAATTTAAATAGTTATCCATTATTGTTTTTTTAATAATTATTAGAATAATAATAAAATTATTAACTCAATATTATAATACTTGTATTATAATATTTATTATGTATGAAATGTTAATTATATTTGAATTTTAATGTTAAAAAATATAATTTATTAAATATATGTTAATTTATTTTACTATTTTAATAAATTTTATTATTTAATATATTTTTTTGTATATTAATTTATTAAATATAATATAAAATAATATACTATTTAAAAGCATTATTATTAATAAATAATATAAATTAATATAATTATAAAAATAAATCAATAAGATTATTAACATATGATTATGTATTATCATATCATTTAATTTAATAATTTAAATACAAATACCAGCAAAAACATTTTATTAATACGATATAATAATTACAAAAATAGTCATCATAAAAATTATTAGTAATCTTTCATGAATTTTTAAATTTCAATTGAGAAAAATGAATGATATAATTTATAAAAATTAATTTAGATTTATTAGATTCATTGAACTTAATAATTTTAATAAGTTTTATATACTAACTATAGTAAACTTACTAAATTATTGAGTATATATAATTTAAATGTACATATTGTTATTATCTATTAAGATCATTATTAAAAATAAAAGACTAAATAATTTGTTAAATCATAAAAGTCATTTAATCTAACATTGAATAATAATTTTCTTTAATATATTACAATTTATATGAAATCATTTATAATGAATTATTTTTATGACAATAATATTGAATATTATATTATTATAATTCTTTTATATTTATAATACATTATTAATTATTGTTAATAATAAATTACTTACTAGATGGAATAATTTTGAGGTGTGATGATGTTAATTAAATAACTCTAAAAGACATTTTTTTAAAAATACTAAAATTTAGTTAACGGTGACCATTGTATTATATAATAAAATTATGTTACAGTTTATTTCTCATTGGTATCAATAAGAAATAATAATTTTAAATTCATCTAGTGAGATGTTTTAATTTTATTAAATTTTCTTATTTCAGTAGTTAAATTATCATACTCATTCTTTTTTATGTATATATATTCAATTATTTATATATTTTAATAAGAAAATAAATAAAAACTAATTAAAAATATTATATGTATCAACTCAATCTTGTTAATTACCTTATGTATGATTTTATAAAAATAATAAAATATATTAATTTTTTGTAATAACTATTTTAATAAAATTAAAATTGTTTTAAATATTATTCAATTTATTAAATTATTCTACAATAAAAAAATAATTTTTATATCATCAGTGTATTCAAATTACGTTATTTATATAAAATTTTAGTTATATGAATCATTATATTTTTTAATAATTAAGTTAAAATTATTTTATCATGTAAATATCTATAATTTTAATCAAAAAAAAGATGATTATAGATTTTTGTGATATTTAATATTTCAATATATACTAAGAATAGTTTATTACACTAAATACTATCACTCAAATAAAAGATATAATAATTTTTACAAGAATATTAATTTTAGTAAAAAATAATTTTATCTTATTATATTTTTGATATTTTTCTGAAAAATATGAAAGTCTAAAAATTATATTTAATAAATATTAATAAAAAGAATTGACTTCAACCTGAATTTAATAAAATATAAAGTTTAAATGGATAATTTTAATGAATCTTAATTTAAATATTTTATTTATAATATGTCATTAATGCACTTAAAAAATTAGAAAATTGAATTATTGTTTTAAAAATAATTATTATACTATATTTTATTTGAATAACATTTTATTTCTATAATTTTTATTATATAACACTTGACATAAAATCTTCATATAATATAAACTAATAAATATTATTTTATAAATCTCTGTATTTAAAAAATCTTTTATACTGTTTATTGTGTAGAATATAAATATACTATTATTTTGATTATTAAATAAATAACATGTTAAAATATAATACTTTTGAATTTATTTTTCTGTATTCAATATTTATGGGTAAGATATAATAGGAATTTTATTCTATTTGAATAAAAAATTAATTACTAATAAATTTTTTTAACTAACGAAATTACAGTATTATTTTTAATAATTCGAGAAAACTAACACAAATCAGCTCTATTTATTATACGTACTACAACAGAGATACGTGTGACATTTTTTATTGTTATTGATAAGATGGAAATCTGAGACGGTTTTTAATTTATAATTTAATATTTATCATTAATGAATAATTATGTGAGTTACGCTATCTTAAGATTAATAAATGAAATGCAGTATTATATATAATATATGTTAAAACTTTGATAACACTTAATGAAGTCAGTTGAAGTATATAACATCTTCAGAATATAAAGTTTTAAATTATTTTTTAGAATTTTATATAGTTTTGATTAAAGTAGTTTGAATATAAATTCAGAAATCAAGAGTTAGTATAGTAATAAAATTTTATCAATACTAAAAAAATCTATATTGACAATTACTTGAAACTACCTAGTGGTAGTTATTTTAAATATTTTAAGTCAATTCTTATTTTTATCAAAATTTAAATTAGTAATTAATAAAATTTATGATTTATTGAATATAGATGAGAATATAACTCAATGAAATATTTGTTTATTTACTATAAGTCTAAGATTCACATTCTTAATTCATTCAGAAATTATTGAAATTACATTTTCTATTATAAAATGTAATTTCTTATATTAATTCTGTTAGTTTTTATTATTATTAATAATAATATTTTTACTGAATTTAACATTATATCATGATTTAAATTACATACCTTCTTGTGAAGGTAGCATTGAGCTATTAAAGTAAATATCAATGATATGATTTATCGCGTACGTTTTATATTTGTTCAAATGATGAATTAAAATAATTTTTAAATTAGTTAGTATTTTTTTTATTATACTGTAATTAACTATTTGAAAATTTTTTAAAAATGGAGCTTTAATCAAGGGCATCTTATTTTCTTATTATATAAATTGTATTAATTAATTAAGATATTCTATAAATTTACATTTTGTAATATAATTAAAACATTAAAATACACTCGTATCTTTAAATAGACCTACTTTTAAATCATGAGCAGCGTAAATTACTTTATTATCGACTAATACTTGTCCATCAGCAAGACCCATAATTAACTTACGATTAATTACACGTTTAAAATTTATACGGTAACTTACTTCTTTTGCAGTAGGTAGAATTTGTCCTGTAAATTTTACTTCACCGACACCAAGAGCACGACCCTTGCCTTTTCCGCCAAGCCAGCCAAGGTAAAAACCAACTAACTGCCACATTGCATCTAAACCTAAACAACCTGGCATTACAGGGTCATTGACAAAATGACAATCGAAAAACCATAAATTTGGTTTGATATCTAATTCAGCTTCAACATAACCCTTGTTAAAAGTGCCACCATTTTCAGTCATTTTTATAATACGATCTATCATCAACATATTACCAGAGGGTAAAGGAGGGCCATTTTTTCCAAATAATTTTCCTTTTCCAGAGGCCTCTAAATCATTTTTTGTATAAGATTCGCGTTTATCAATCATGTTTTTAATAACCTTCATTAGGTATGAATCCAGGAATTAGCTTGAACTTATATGCTGAACAACTCCGATGTTATTTTTACTTAAATAACCATTTTAAGAGCCAAGGAATTTTTGGTTTATCTAATGAGTTTGCATGGTTGATACGTTCTTGAATTAAATCTAATAAGTATATTTTATTGTCTTCCACTTGGTGTTCGAAATAAGCTTGTTTTGTTAGTAAGCTAATAGCTTGAGAGACATGCTCTACAGGCCAAATATGGAATTTCTTATTTTTAACTGAGTTAATGACGGCTGCATTAGTACATAAATTACGAGTATTTGCTATCGGAATAATTACACCCTGATACCCGGTTAGCCCTCGTTTTACACAGATATTATAGAATCCTTCAATTTTTTCATTTACACAACCAATTGGCTGAACATAACCAAATTGATCTACTGAACCAGTCACTGCTATTTGTTGATCGATAGGTTGTAATGCGAGCGCACTGATGAATGCACATAATTCAGCTAAAGAAGCACTATCACCATCTACTTCGCAATAAGACTGTTCAAAAACAATAGAGGCTGAAAATGGTTGTGGTTGTTTTAATTTTAATTCGTAATTTAAGTAAGCTTGCATAATCATCATACCTTTAGCATGAATATTTCCACCTAGCTCCACTTTCCGTTCAACATCAATTAACTCACCATCACCTAATTGTACTACGCAAGTAATACGTGATGGCTCTCCAAAAGTCTCTGGGTAACCAGGATATTGTACAACAGATAAACCATTAATTTGACCAATAATTTCACCTGTTGTTTTAATAAAAATTTGTTCTTTCAATATATTATATTCAGTTTGTTCAGAAAGAAAACTATGACGCCATAAGCGGTTTTCAGTAGATTTTTTAAATTCATCAGCTCCTATCCTATTTTGACATTGATAACGAGCAGCATCAATCAGTCTACGTGTTAACCATAAAATATCGAGTGGTAAATTAAATTTATCTTCACAAAAACGAATAGCTTGTATTAAAAAACAAGGCCAGCCATCAGGTGAAATTTCTGGTAATTGATTAACAATAATAATTGATTTGATATAACGCATCCAAAGAGTTAATTGTTTTTCATTGTCAAATAGCATGACTGATTCATATTCACCATAAATAGAATTTTTGAATATAGACGGATTAGTGTATTCAAATTCTCCAAGATCAAGCCTTTCACCAACAATAATTAATTTTAATTCAAGTGGTTGTGGTTGAATTTCAACAGGAAAATATTGATTCTCTGTACATGAAAGCCATTTGAGTTCTTTCTGTGAGATCATATATTCTAATCTTTGCCACATTACAGGTTGAGTAATTAATGTTGATGCAGATAATATAAGTATACCGCCATTAACTTGATGCAGCAATCCTGGAACTAAATGTCTTGATGGTGTAATATAACCAAATAATTGTTCAGGTTCAATCCAATGGCGATAAGCGATATTAATTTGACTTGAAAATCGACCATCGATATTAGGTAGCCATTCAAACAATTGTTTACTTTCTGAAAATTGATAATCACCTTTAATTGGTGATAGTTTAGTAATTAAAGGGATGATAGAATCTGCAAATGCTTTTAAATAATATTCATTCGCATCAGACTTAATAAACATGAAATGAGTCTGCGAATTTTCTTTTATGAAACATTCGATACTGTTATACAGTCTAGACTGTATATCTAATAGTTTGGCAGGAGTTAAGGTGTCTGAAGAGACAAAATTTGCTTTGTAAGCAATTAAGTCAGGGATTAGGCTTTGCCATGTTAATTCTTGACTGATCACTGTAATATTCTACTATTGATGTAACTATAAAAATGCCTGTCAGAAATCGGCATATATTCTGAATCCTGTTTAATATATTATATTTGCAAATTAATTTATTGCCTATTAAATAACATGAATATTTTAGAGTCTAACTGATGATTTTTAATAAGAAGTAATATTATATCAGTGAATATAAAGGAAACAGCATTAAAAATAAGATAACCTACATTATAACTTAGTCAAAAATGTGTTTATAAATTACATCACTAGTAGGTTGTTTGTCATAAATAAAGTGATAAAATATCAGCTGTTATTCTTATAAATAAACATAATGCATTCAGACATACATATATTATTTATTAATTTTTAATAAAAAAATGATTTCTATGAATCGTTCAAAGTTTTTTTAAAAAAAATATATAAAATTAATAAGTTTTTCTGAATTTATTATCATGACAATAGATGTATATCTAGTCAAAATAGATATAATATTTTAAAATATTTAAACATTACTAAAAGACTAAAATACTATATAGTCTTAACTTAATTAGTTATAACATTATATCAATTAATTATTTTAATTAAAAGATATCTTTATAATCATTATAAAGATATAGTTTTATTCAAATGATTTAAATTTTATTTTAAGATTTCTTATATTAATTGGTTTATATTTTTTTAAATTTAATATACTAAAATATTAAGTAAATAAAATATTAAATATACCTAATATTAAAGTATATAGATCAAAATCTTAGGTGGTAATATATCATTTATCACATCTATAATAAAGAGTAATATAAAAATGAAGTTCTAAATTTACTATTGACTGTAAAAAATAACTGAAAATTTAAAGTGAATTTTATTTATATGCAATTTTAATTAGATAATTAAAGAGAAACTAAAGTATTAATGCTAGGCTGAAATATTATTTTGTGTAAATAATTACTTATGAAAAATTTATAGATGTAAATTGTTTATTAGAAATAGTTATTCAATTTTATATTAAAATGAAATGAAATATAATTCTAATATAATCTTCAGTTGAACAAGTAAAAACATCAATATCAAAGTAGAACTAAATTTATTTATTAAAAATAAGAACTTTAAGCAGTTTTAGAAAATGATAAAATTGCAACAAATGCGGTTTATATGTTTTATTTATAATTTTAAAGATTAGATAATCATTTTAAAATAAGGACATTTTTCTAGATACACTATTCCATGATAAAGTATTATCACTTAATGCATACAATCATTGTAAAATATTATAACAAAATAAAGCGCTCAGTATCAAAAGATAATATAGTTTATTTATTATTAAATACTAACAACCCCACTTAATGGGGTTGTTAGTATTTAACTTAGAATTTTCAACATGGCTAATAATTAAGCATTTGGTTGAGTTATAACTTCAGTTGTACCTTGAATTTCGATTTCAACACGTCGGTCTGGAGATAAGCATGTTATTAAAGCAGTACGGTTTTTCACATGATCACATTTATTACCAGTTACTGAATCTTCTTTACCTCGACTTGTAGCGGAGATTGCTTTTTTTGGAATACCTTTAGATATCAAGTATTCAACTACAGATTGAGCGCGTTTTTGTGATAATAGAAGATTATATTTTTGTGAACCAATACGATCTGTAAAACCAACTATGAGTACGCGACCTTGCGTCGGATTAATACTACTTAGTTCGTTATATAATTTATCTAGTGCTTGTTGTCCTTCTGATCTTAAAGAGGACTGGTTAAAGTTGAATGAAATATCTGAATGTAAAGTAAAACGTTTATTTTTAACAGCTTGAGCAGGTTCAACAGCTTGAGCAGGTTCAACAGCTTGAGCAGGTTCAACAGCTTGAGCAGGTTCAACAGCTTGA
>CP048208.1:1739907-2021653 GCA_020541205.1 Candidatus Hartigia pinicola | reverse complement strand
CTTGATCCGGTTCAACAGCTTGATCCGGTTCAACAGCTTGATCCGGTTCAACAGCTTGATCCGGTTCAACAGCTTGATCCGGTTCAACAGCTTGATCCGGTTCAACAGCTTGATCCGGTTCAACAGCTTGATCCGGTTCAACAGCTTGATCCGGTTCAACAGCTTGAGCAGGTTCAATAACGTGATTCATTTCTTGGTTAAAACGGTATGCAAGATTAATGCTTAGCATGTTGTTATCAGGATTTACGCCTAGTTTTTCTGTATTATCACCCATTTTTTTAACCCATTGATACTCTAAACGAGTTGCCCATCTTGGATTAATAGCATACTCTACACCTAGAGCATAAACAGGAGAAACACCTATATCGTTCTTTTTGTATTTTACTTGACCTGCTTGATTAGCTTCTACACTTGTATTCCATACCATACCGCCAAAACGAGTATAAACATCTACATTATTTATTACTGGATAACTTACTTTACCGGTTAGAGCAATACCCATAGAGGTCAGATGTCCATTATTGTTAGAACCGTTATATTTCATTTTACCAAACCAATCATAATTGAGTTCAAAACCCATATATTGATTGTATTGGTAACCTGCGTACGCACCAACGCCTACAGTATTACGTTTAGTGCTGTTACCTAAACATTGAGCGTTACGATCAAGTGGAATGAAGTGAGTGTTTTCATAATGAGCCCAACTCAACTTACCACCAGTATACCAAGTATTGTCTTTTGGAGCTGCCTGCGCAATAGCTGCGAAAGCTGTCACTACCACTGCGATAGCTGTCTTTTTCATTTTTTTTACGCCTCGTTATCATCCAATATAGGCATGGCTTCAATAAGCCTGATTATTAGCCATTGGTTTAAAATACTTGCTAGGTTTCGTTGACATTATTCTAAATAAATACATAAAAATAAAAATATGTCATTACCATAACAAGTCTAAGTCTACAACGAACTTAAAAAGATACAAGTAAAGTAAGTAAAAATCGTTATAAAAATATTTGTAGCAACAAAATTGGAAAGATAAATATAACGTATTTAGTATTCAATGATGATTTATATCATTGATATTAAATATTTTATTTATTTTTAATAACAAATATAACTGAATATAAAATTTTACAAAAAAAATAATATTCACTAATATATAGTAATTCATATTAATTAATAGATTATTTTTTGCTTGTTATTAAATTCTAAGAGTATATTTATGTTTTTTTTGAGTACTATAATCATTAAAATAATTATTTAGCAAAACTCCTCAGTGAATAAGAAATTAATAGTATCGTTGATATCTCAAAAAATAAGTAATTATCACATTGTACAAACTGATATTTACATTACAATATTATTCGTAAAGTATCAATAATATATCTTATATTAAATTTATGTAAATAAAAATATTATCATAATATGTAGTATTGTGACTAAATTTTCGGTGATTATGAAGAATTGATTTGATTAAAGGTAACAATTAGCAAATTAATTAATGATATCTTACTTAAGGTGTTTTTTTCAATGATATTATAAGTCTGGTTTTAAGTGTCCGATAATATAAAAAATCATATTTAAAATGTTGCTTCCATAATCGTTTGGTTAATTTTCTCTATTCATACCTAATAATTTTTAATTATTTTATAAAGTTTTAGTTTTAATTTTATTTTTTTAGGTTGGTTGTATTTAGTAAAATTCTAATAAAAATCTATTTATATTTTATTACGTTGTATATTATAAAATATTATAATTCAATTAGTTATTGAATAATTTAGACTTACTGATGGGATATAAAATAATGATACAGCAAGTTTCTGTGTATTATTTTACTCACTCTATTTTTGTATTTTTATAATAATTTTATTGTAAAAATAATAATTCTATTACTAAGTGGTATTTTATTTTATTTATTATGTTTTTAATTATTTATTTACGTATTAAAAATTATTGCTTATGTTATTATAAATTACTTCTATATTACTACATTTGATATATTCGCTTAATTACGAAATAGTGGTATTCAGATACTTTTATTCATCAGAATAGAAAATATTTTAGTTAAAATTTTTAGAAATTGTTTGCCGTTACAAATGAACTTAGTACTTATTTTTTTGTAAAGATCCGTATAGTTTAATCATGACACATATCGTTTATTATGATTATATATTGAACTATTTGTTCATTATCTTATTTTTATTAAGGTTGTAATGTGAGACTTAAACAATGTATGATTGTAAAAAATAAAAGTAAATGACTGAATAATATATTTTAAAATTTTATGTTAAAAATGTTAAAATAGTTTTTTTAATTTTTGAGTAGATCTGAGTTGTAAAGTATACAGAGAGGCGGTTAGATTATTTAATCTCTTGAAATATTTATTTTGATACTCAATGTTTTTTGAGTTTGGAAGCAATAATGAGATATACTGATATTTTAGTATTAAATCAAAAAATAAAATGAATTACGTGCTATGGTATTTTATTTAGAAGAAAAATATTATTATATTCTGCAGTTGTGTAGCGTAACTAGATTGATATGACTATCTATTTTTTAATTTCATATTAGCGCTTTAGTTATTGTAAAATCATTTTAAAATAAATAGTACAAATCAGTTTTCGTGATAAAATTATACACTATTTAGTTCTAAAAAAATATTTTTTCTTAATGATTCAGTGATAACAATATCTAATAGCGTTAGGATGTCACAATATATGCAATACAATTCTTAGTAGAGTTTAAGTTATTTAAAATGTTAGTAAATGCAATATTTAATGTAATATCTACTTGCATCTTGAAATGGGATTTGTGTTGTATAGAGATATTGATGTTAGAGAATAAAGTTAGTTAGTTGTATTGACTGAAATTATTTTTAATCTTGTTTGAGATTAGTATGGTATAAAGTGTTAATAAAATTATACATGTTAAATAATTAACAAATCAAGAAAAAACCTTATTAAAAATTAAAATATAAAATAATTTTAATAGCTATTAACTTTATTAAGTTTTGAAGTTAGGTAATAAAATAAATTTTTAAAAAATTTATTCAAAATACAACTGAATTATATAAACTAAAATTTTCTTTTTAAGAAAACGGCAAAATATCTTTTATAATCTAATACAAGAGAACTTGTGTTATTAGGTTATTAGAGAAAATCACTTAGTGTTGATATAAATTCATATATCACATTACTATCGTTAAACTGCTTTATTTATATTAATTAAAAATATGAATTAAAAATTGATGTTATCAGATAATACAATGTATTTAAATAAAAATAATATGATATACATTTAATGTACTTATTATCACTGAGGTTTATTAAACTATTACATGTAACTGATTTTTATAGAATTTATATCAAATGATTTAAATTGAATATATTAAGTTATTGGTAATAAAACGGAAATAATATAAGTTAATCTAGAAAGATAAACTACAATACAATAAAATACAGGGCTAATCTTTTATACTGAAAATATTATAATTATTTATTCCGAATAAAATTCTATCTTGGTTTCTGCTACTAAGCATTTTTTAAATTTTTTAATGATAACATAATGAAAACTTTAATATCATAATAAATTATATTTTTTCATACTGAAATTGATTTTAAATTTGTTTGCTTAATTCCGCTTTTTAGTTTTTTGGTTAATGAGATTTATATACATCATATAAGAACTTCAGTTATAATTAATTTTAGTAATTTATCTATAACTTTATTTAATACTAAGAGGTGGCTTACTCAAAACATTCAGAGATCTAAAAAAAGATATTTTCTGAATACATCTCTCTTAATTTGATGCAGTTAAATATAATTCAGCAGTATCAGAAGGATAGATAATGATTACAGTCCAGAATTGATGTTTTTAAATTCCACAATGAGCATTTCAAACAGAAGTACTCATTGTATAATTTATTATTGCAATTTTATGAGTATGATGATTAAGCATGAAATAGGTAATGATAACTTAATTGTTTATTTTATTGAAATAAATAACGATACTTAAATAGTTGATTTAATTAATATAAGATAAATTCTTTCTATTATTCTTAATAAATTTATAGATATTGAGTTAATTAAAGAGTTATTTATTCATAATAATAAAGAATATTTTTATGAAAATTATTATGCAGTAACTTAATTATAATCATTCAAATGTTTTCTTGTTACTTTCACCATACAGTGTGCTTATATTTAGCAGATTACTACTTAAGTAGAGCAATGATATAGAGTACACTGTCTTATTATTTTATATCTTAAATTTATTAAATGTGATATTAGTCATATATAATATAATTTATATTAATAGATTATTAATGTAAATGAATTTTGTTATTATGTTTTTCTATTGCATAAGTTAACTAGTTTATTTATAAACTCGCTATATTTATTTGATAAATATGTATTAAGTTTTTATATTAAATAGTAGATGTTATCAATTATAATAGTAATAATAGCAATTATGATGATATTTTTAATTTATAATAAAATTTTGTTTTGAAAATTATTGAGTTTGTAAATATTTAAGATATTATACCTATTTTTTATTATCACAATATTTTATAAGATAACTTTGGTGTATCATAAATTACTATTTCATTTCAGTAGACAGTAGCGCTTCTAATAAAGAATGATTATCTGCACTATTTGATACATAAACTCTTTGCCAGCCATTTTTGTAGGCTTGATTTGCAATTCTTTTACTAACAACAAGTAAGCGATGGTTAAACCACCATTCTTTTATGTTATCGTCGATCAGTTCGTTTAGTAAAGTTAATAGTTGACTGCTACTAATAACAATATCTGTAATATTACTATGCATCCACTGTTGGTTAAATGTTATTTTTTCATGGAAAACTGGATGTCTTGTATAACATTCACAATACTCAACGTATGCACCGCGTGACCTTAAAGTTGAAGCGAGTAACTCTCTTCCACCATTACCTCGTAACAAAAGTGCACGTTTACCTTTAACAAACTGTAGTTCAGGAAGGTTTAATAAGGTTTCGCTAGTTTCGCCATGCTCAGACCAACGCGCTACTTTTCCGGTGATTTCTTGAAAATATTTACTTGTCGAGCGACCTATACCATAATAGTAGAATTTGTCTGACCAGTTTAATCCTTCTTGTTGTAAGATTAAATTCGCATACCATACGGCGTTTTTTGATAATAAAAATATTAAATCATGTTCATTAAGCTGTTTTAGTTTTGAATTTAGAACATTTAATTCATTACTTCTTTCAATACGAATGAGAGGTAAAGCAAATGCTGTAAAACCTTTTGTGTGAAGAGCGGTTATTAGCTCTGACACTGCGGGTTCAGGTCGAACAACGAGTATTTTCATATTTATGGATTTTTTGTATAAACAATATCTAAAATTTCTCGACCACCCTTATTAAGCAACTCTTCTGCAAGAGAAATTCCTGCTTGATTAGCTTTTTCAGGATCTGAGAGACGTTCTCCGCGAATAACTTGACTACCATCCGGTGAAGAGAGTAGTGCACGTAGCCATATTTGTTTTTCATGCCACGTAGCATAACTTCCAACTGGGACTTGGCAGTTGCTTTCAAGTCGAGTATTTATAGCACGTTCAGCGAGAACACAAATAGAGGTTTTTTTGTCATTGAGCTGAGTAATAAAGTTTCTAGTATATTCATCATTTAAACGGCACTCTATTCCTATTGCACCTTGCCCTACGGAAGGTAATGAATGTTCCGGTGATAATATTGTGCAAATGCGCTGTTCTAACCCTAAACGTTTTAGCCCAGCAACAGCTAAAATAATTGCATCGAACTCACCATTGTCCAGTCTTAATAAGCGTGTACCGATATTGCCACGAAGATCGCGCATAATAAGATCTGGAAGTAATTCTCTAATTTGACATTGTCGACGTAAGCTAGATGTTCCAATAACACTACCAGAAGGAAGATCATTAACACTACTAAAATGGTTAGAAATAAACGCATCACGAGGATCTTCTCGTTCACAAATTGTCACTAATCCAAGGCCTTCTGGGAATTGCACTGGTATATCTTTGATTGAGTGCACCGCTATATCTGCTTGATTTTTAAGAAGAGCAAATTCAAGTTCTTTAACAAAGAGACCTTTGCCTCCCACTTTAGTTAGCGGAATATCAATGATTGTATCGCCTTTAGTGACCATTGGTATAAGCTCAATTTGCAAATTAGTATGTATTTTTTCTAACTTTTTTTTAATAAAATTAGCTTGCCACATAGCTAAAGGACTTTTACGTGTTGCGATTCGGATGATATTTTTTGATGTCATTTCTTTATTTCTCAGGCATACATTTCTAAAGATTAATGATAAATTATTTCTTATTTTTATACTTTAGAAGTATATTTTTCTATATTAACTTGTAATTTATATTTTATTTATTATTCCTCAAAAAGAAAATTTTTCTCAATTATTGGATGAAAGAATAAGTAATAAAATTTATTGAAACTAGTTCATTCTAAAATAAAGAATATTTATAATTTATAATTCTAAAAATAAAGGCTTCTTTTATTTCAGTGAAAATTATTATTGGTATTGTATCAGTTTTAAAATAATAAGAATATAATTCGAAACAAAAGAAAACAGTATGTTGTGAGAGAATTAGTATATTTTATATATCATTAACATTAAATCTATATATTTTAAATAATAAATTTTATATAATCAAATTTATTATGAATTTATATAAAATTATATAGAAAAGCATATTTTCTTTACCATTATTTGATAAAGTGTTAAACTTACTATTGTGTTTTTTAAGATGTTTAAAAAAAAATCACAGATAGTCTTAACGACATATATACATCACAAATAATAATATAAAAATATTTTGAGAATTAAATAAAATGTTCTGAATATTTTAAAAATCGTTTGTTATTTAAGTGAGTTAAAACTTAAAACATTATAGTGTGTTTTAATTTGTTACATTCTGAGCTTCTCAGATTTTTATATTCATTCATCTAGGAGTATTTTGTATCTCTATATTGAAACTATAAAACAAAGACTTGATGCGATAAATCAACTGAGGTTAGATCGCGGTATGTCATCTATGAGTGAAGCCTTTTGTAAGGTTTATAACTTACTACCTGTATTGTTACATTATCATCATCCAATGATGCCAGGCTATATTGAAGAAAATGTCCTTCATGGTGTTTGTTTTTTTACTCCTGATTGCATTCAAAAAAGTTGGTTAGCGCAATTTGAAAAATATCTCCCATACCAACCGAAATTTAATGGTGAATTGCCTATCACAGGAATTTACTCCATGGGTAGTACTTCATCGGTAGGGCAAAGCCAATCTTCTGATCTTGATATTTGGATATGTCACCCTCCCTGGCTAGATAATGAAGAAAAGCATCTTCTGAAACGCAAATGTACATTGCTTGAAATCTGGGCTACATCTTTTGGAATTGATATGAACATTTTTTTAATTGATGAAAACCGGTTTCGTCAAAAATCTAGTGGACATGTTAGTGAAAATGACTGCGGGTCAACACAACACATTTTATTATTAGATGAGTTCTATCGTACAGCAGTACGTATGGCGGGCAAAAGATTATTATGGACAATAGTTCCCGTAGAAGAGGAGCGGAATTATGATGAGTATGTTATAATGTTATACACACAAGGCGTATTAACACCAAATGAATGGCTTGACCTTGGTGGATTAGGTGAGTTATCAGCTGCTGAGTATTTTGGTGCTAGCTTGTGGCAATTATATAAAAGTGTTGATTCCCCTTATAAATCGGTCTTAAAAAGTCTCTTATTAGAATCTTATTCATGGCGTTATCCAGTAAAAAAAACTTTAGCTTTAGAGTTTAAACATTATCTCCATGCTGGTGAGAATGTGTGTTATGGCCTTGACTCTTATTGTTTGATGTTAGAATTCATTACTCGTTATCTTATAGAAATTAATGACACTACTCGGCTTGATTTGATTCGCCGTTGTTTTTATCTAAAAATCTGCGAAAAATCATCTCAGAATCTAAAAAAAGAGTGTCTATGTTGGCGTAAAAATATTCTTTATCAGTTTGTGGAATCATGGGGATGGGATTCTGAGCGTTTAGCTATTCTGAATGCACACAATCAGTGGAAGATCGAAGAAGTGCATACAGCTCATGATGAATTTCTTGATACAATGATGAGAAGCTATCATGATTTAATTCGTTTTACTCATCGTAATAATTTAAGTGTAAGTGCGAGCTCGCAAGATATTGGGGTTCTTACTGGTAAGTTATATGAAGCTTTTGAAGTTTTTCCCGATAAAATGATATTAGTTAACCCGAAAATGTCTCCAAATATTAGTGAATAATATTTCATACTTATTTATCTGTCGTCAAAGTAAGTTGATCGTAGTGTCTGAGGTTTTTATAATCAAGTAGTTAAAATTGACATTATTATTGATTATAAAGTGTTAAATATAATTATTATTTAAATAAATTAGTATGTTAGTTTTATTTTAACGGGCTGCTAACTAAAATATACAACTATACTCGTTAGTTTCGGTGTTACGAGAAACGCTATTTAATCTGATATAAAATATATTAAGACATTTTTTTTCAACTATGCACCTTCAGAAATAGAAAAGCTTCATCTAGTTTCTATGAAATTCATTACTTCGTTATTATACTGAATACAGTATAAGACCCAACTGATGTTGATTTTAAGAAAATAGTATATTTACTTTTCAAAAATTAAATGTTTTCAGTTTTGGTAAAGCAACTTTTTTAATCAGTACTGTTAATCTTCTGTATATTCATGTATGCATAAGGTAAGAGCGCTGCATTATTAGTAATAAATACTGTGTGTTAGAATCGTTGAAAACTATTCAGGTGGAATATATTAAGACGCTTTTCCCCTAAAAGTCTAGGTTGCTTGTTTTAGCGAACATTTACAAAAAATTTCTTTGTACACAAATATAAAACTTATTTTAATATGTATTAAGCAATATGTATCTAGTAATTAGTGCGCTTTAAGTGATTTGCAAGCTCTTTGGTTGCAAGACAAAAGATAGAACTTATTTTTTGAACATTTAAATATTTTTCTTAAAAAATTAGATACAAAATTGAATTTTATGGTGTGATTACTATGTTAATGAAAGTATTATATATATTTTTTAAAAATACAGCTAATAATGTAGGCATTGATATTTATACATTAAATAAAGCGCATCGTATTGAAATTGATCTACATTGCGGAGGTTTGCAAGAAGACCTCGTAGGCGATGTGAACTGTTTTTATTCTTCCGTGCATGATTATTTTGCACGCACCACTAATTTAATACATTTTTACTTTATCAAAATTTTATTAAATTGTGACCTAAAAGGTAAAAAGAAAATGATTTTATTTTTTGGGCTGAAGTATATGATTTTGGTTTTTAAAGCAATGAATCTTACAGTATAAATTATTGGAGTGCTATAAAAGGTTTTATAATTATTACGAACCTGCTCAAGGTTTTTAGTAACATTATTCTTTCTTGTCTTACTAAAATAATAAGAACTAGCTTTGTTGTATCACTGAAAGGTTTTAAAAATAACATTACTTATTATATACATTGACTCACCTCAAGTATTATGTATACTTCTTATACTTTAAGCATGGTTATTGTAAATAATTATTAGAGTTGGTTCTTAGTAAAACTATTATCATATATAATGATATTAAATTTTGAAAAATAAAATTATTAGACATCCAGTCTACTTTATTAAAGTAAGAGTTTTTAATAGTTGATTAAATAGAATATGTTAGCATTGTTCAATATGTTAACATTATTTTGTTCTTTTTTATTAAAATCACAGATTAAAGTATTAATATAAATTCTAAATAACGCAATAATATAGTAAAATTATATTAGCATCAAAAGATATATTATGTCAATACCTTTCAAGATATATTCTATAAAATTATAGTAACAATAAAATATTATCAATACACAGATGATCTATCACTGTTAGTGTACGCATGTTATATTTATGTAAATAGAGTCTTGATAAATAAATTTTTATTGATAAATTTATTTACATTCTGTATATTTCGATTAAATATAATTAGCGCAGAATACAAAACGTCCTAATAAAATTTATATTTTAAGATGATAAAATCATTTTTTACTGTTAATTTTTATAAAATTTGTTATAGTACCTAAAATAATATTACTAAAATATAGAAAAATTGTTAAAATATGTAAATATTTTGTGTAGTGTATAATACTAGAATTTGGCGTTGTTGTATATATCACACATATTTAATAAGATTTAATTTTTCGTGTATAATCTATTAATTTTACTGAAATGAAATAAAGTAATATCATAATTTTTCTTAAATTTTTAATTCAATATAAGATAACAAAATTGTGTATGTTTTTTGTGATCTTCTTTAAATTAAAATTAAGATAGATGCTTTTGTATGTATTTTACTTTCATTTTACAATCATGCATTGTTTAATGTGATGTAAAAATTTCGGAAATATCACATCCTATTTTAGATTTTATTGCTACATCATGAAAATTATATTTTACTGCGACTGTTGATAATAAAGGATTAATAGTAAAATAATTATAAAAAATTAATTCAGTGTAATTTCATAAGTTTAGTTTGCGTAATAATTTTTAAGTATAATAACAAAATACATGGATTTTTTATTCTATTATTTAATTTAGACACTGCATATTATAATATTAAAATCAGGGTTAGTTTATCATCTAATTTTTTAAAATAAATATATAAAAATAAGAATTTTTATAAAAAATGTAATATCAGTTATGAAGGTATTCCTTGTAATCCATGACAATTACTACATTACATATTTTAAATAAAACTTATTAAAAATTTAGAACATAAGTTTGTATAGCACCATATTATCGTGATGAGTTTAATATGAATGATATAATTTTTAATTATCTACTTAGTTGAGCATGTATGCTTCACTAATTGATTTTAATGTCATTATTATTTTAAAACAGCTACGTTCGTTACGATATTTAGTTTTATAAAATTAGTAAGATTTTTAGATACCTATGTTAGAATTTTATAGATAATTAACTAAATAATAAAAAATGATGTGTGGTGAGTAGGAAGCTTTTCAAGATATTATAGCGATACTATAATATTAACGTAGAAATTGTAATATAAATATGAAATATTAATAAATTATAATAATAAACACTCAGTAGTGTATTGTGTAACTTTTATTAATATTTATTTGTAATAATTTGTTAGTATTACTACAGCGTTTTTAGTTAATTGATTTATTATCTTTTATTAATAGGACAATTTTTATATTAACTATATAAATGAATAAGAAGTAATAATATTATTAATGTAATGTTTTATCATAAATTAAAGAAAAATGTTTTCATAATCTTTAAAAAAGAATATTAAATATTAATTTTTACAAATTACGATATGTCTCTATCAGAATGACGTTAAATCATATGAGAATTTTTGGTATTTTTAAAAACTGTTGAATAGAATTAAGTAATAATTTAAAGATCTATTATAAAATATATAATTAAATTTAATTTAACAGGATATTAATAAATGATTTAGTTCCTAAAATTATTAATATATTACTTAAATTAAGTATGAAAAGATTCAGATAAAATACAAATTATTAAATATAGATTTTTATATATGTAGAACATATTAATAATAAATAATTTTTAAAACGTTTCATACATTACATGTTATTTATTTGAAAATATTTGTATTATTATAATAATTATATTAAGTTTTTAATGAAAATATAATTAATGTAGCTAATTAATTATATTTTCATTTTAGAGTAAATTAATATTTTAATATTTTCATTGAAATTATATGTTATAATATTATTCATTTTAATTTATGAAATTAACGAAACAGGTCAAACACTATTTATATGAATATATTTTTAGTAAATTCATTGGTGATAATTATACTATTTATTAATATCGAATAAGATTATAATTAAGTTAATATATAATATTGATTTTTAAAGTATATATACAGGTAACTTTTTATTGAATTCATTGTATTCATATTTATTATATTATAAGGTATTGTTATATTAATTAAGATATAATAGTTAGAGTGTTTATAGCGATACTAAATTTTTTCATATGAGTAAATTATTTTTTGATATCTGTATGT
The DNA here is from genome assembly GCA_020541205.1 of Candidatus Hartigia pinicola. GTDB lineage: Bacteria > Pseudomonadota > Gammaproteobacteria > Enterobacterales > Enterobacteriaceae > Hartigia > Hartigia pinicola. The sequence goes on along the minus strand of CP048208.1, from coordinate 2,009,504 downwards.
TACTTATGTGACGTTAAATGTAATATCTTTTATTATACGTGAGGTGCAATGTATGAAAAAAAAATAGTTATATTATTTTTTCTGATGTTATCGTTGTCTCTTTCTAACTGTGGGTTAAAAGGCCCTCTTTACTATATTCCTGGAGATAAAACAATATCATTTAAATGTTAAATTGAGATATTAAGCTATAAAAATATGATCAAAGATTCATGTACATCACTCTTAAACGAAAAGGTTATACGTTACTATGGAACGGAATATGCAATTTTCTAAAATGCATAGCTTAGGTAATGATTTTATGGTAGTGGACGGTGTGACACAGCATGTTTATTTTTCACCTGAATTAATTAGTCATCTTGCCGATCGACATGAAGGTGTTGGTTTTGATCAACTATTATTAGTTGAGGCACCTTATGATCCTGATGTAGACTTTCATTATCGTATTTTTAATTCAGATGGTAGTGAAGTTTCTCAATGTGGTAATGGTGCCCGATGTTTTGCACATTTTGTTCGTGTTAAAGGGCTAACAAATAAACAAAGCATTAAAGTTAGCACTCAGTCAGGGCAACTGGTATTAACAGTTAATAAAAATAATAACATATGTGTAAAAATGGGGATACCTGAATTTAATCCGAAAAAAGTTCCATTTCAGGCAGTGAAAATTGAAAAAAACTATATTATTCAATTAAAAGAACGTAAAATATTGTGCGGTGTTGTATCACTTGGTAATCCTCATTGTGTGCTACAAGTTAAAAATATACAAACAGCAGAAGTCAAAAAATTAGGTCCTATACTTGAAATGCATGAATGTTTTCCTGAACGTGCAAACATCGGTTTTATGGAAATTGTTAGTATAAACTATATCCGATTGCGTGTTTTTGAGCGTGGAGTAGGTGAGACTAAGAGTTGTGGAAGCGGGGCTTGTGCAGCAGTTGCCATTGGTATTCATCAAGGATTATTATCGAGTCGTGTTAAAGTTGACTTACCTGGTGGATCAATTGATGTTAGTTGGAATGGTCCAGGTAAATCTTTATATATGACTGGACCGACAATTCATGTTTATGACGGGGTACTTCAATTGTAATCTTTTATAATTATTAAGAGGGTAAAAATAAATAAAGTAGAGAGAAATACAGACATGATTTATACAATGAATAAAAATCAAGTAGTCAAGTGATTGAATCAATAATCTGATTTTTGTGTTTGTTATTTATATGTATTACGTTCATTTTTAGTTTTTTATATTATGCAGAGAGCTACGTGCTTCCTGAAGTTATGATGTATTGTTAATATTAGCAAATTAAAAAAATTTAAGAAGAATGTTTGTTTTATAGTAAAATAGTTGAATAAGAATATTATATTAATTGATAATTCAATTGTATTTAATAATGAGTATTTTATAGTGGATGGTTTGTAAAATATGTTATTTTATTTTGATTTTTTTTAGGAAAATAGTTTGATAAAATATTTTAATCTGTTTGTTTGAATAATTTAAATGTTTAAAGGATTCAGAAACATGCATTTTATCTTATAAAATAAATATGAGTATAATTTTTATGTGTATATTTAATTGTAATACAAAGTCTGGAATAACAATTTTATTAATTTTGTGACGGTAAACATGATTAAAAAAAGAAGAGAATAATTACAAGTTATGAGATTATGCTGTTATTTATAAATTTTATGTAGGTTTAGATCTACCTTTGTCATCAACTATAATAGATAATTTATTGTTATTAAAATTCTAAATGAAATACAATAGAGAATTATAGTCAGACTAATACTGATAAATACAGAATTTAATACTATTGTATAGTTTTGTAGAATTATAAAATGTAATTATATTTCCATTACATCAGTCTCAAGAAACGTTTTTGATAAAATAGATTAGTCAAGTTATTTTTTTTAAAATGAGTAGTATACATTGCTATAAATTGACACATTCACTTACAATAAATTTTTCAAATTGTAAATGCTAATACAATATTATAGTTAATGTTATAATTATTAAATATATCAACAATTATATTATACTAATAATATTATAAAAAAATAGTATTATAATTAATTATTATTAGATGATTGATATCATTTAGAATTTAAAATCTATGCAGTAAAGTTTATAGTAAAAATATAAATAATGAAAATATACTCAGTATAATTAAGGGAAATTTACTAAAATACCAATATCATATGTGATCACTTGAAAAGTTTACAATATATAGTTTTTATTTAATTCACTTTAATAAACAAATGCTACATTCACACTATAACATGCATAAGTAGTTTAAGAATAAACAATTCGAACAAGGTTTAATCATAATATAAAACTACATAAATAAAGTTATTTATTTGTAGTATATATTTTAAAATAAAAAAAGTGATTTTTGATATAAAAAAGACGTTTAAGTGACTAAAATTTATCGTAAACATAAATTTATACATTTTTAATTTTAGCATCTGAAAAATGTTTATAATATAGATGAGACCAGAAGTAAAAGGAAAAAAACTTTAATGCATTTTTACCGTCCTTTATCTCCCATTAAAGCTGTTACATTTGATTTAGATGATACATTATATGATAATCATTCTATTATTAATAAAACAGAAAAAGAAGTACTACGATTTATTCGTGAATATGATCCACAGTTTAGTAATTTTACTACTGAAACACTAAGCATGTTTCGAAATATTATCAAGAAAAAACAGCCTTGTATATATCATAATATTACTCTTTGGCGTTGGTTATCATCAAAAACGATGTTTGGCCATTATGGGTACAGTTCTAAAAATGCTAAAAAAGGTGCAGATGATATTATGGTGCATTTTACATATTGGCGTAATCAAATTAACATTCCTTTGTCAACGCACGAAATTCTTAAGAAACTTGTAGGTAAAGTACCTTTAGTTGCTATCACTAATGGAAATGCTCAGCCTGAAGTTTTTGGTTTGGCTCGTTATTTTCAATTCGTATTGAAAGCAGGTATTGATGGTCGTTCAAAACCTTATTGTGATATGTACCAATTAGCTGCAAAAAAGTTAGATATTGAACCTCAAGCTATTTTACACGTTGGTGATAATTTAGTAACAGATGTTAAAGGTGCAATTAATAGTGGTATGCAAGCCTGCTGGTTTAATCTTAATAATAAAACATTAATTCAAAAAACAAATACTTATTTATTACCACATGTTGAAATTTCTCAATTATCTTCTTTATTATTATTAATATAAAATAAATAATTCGTATCACCTTAAGCTGATAAGTGAATTCATTTTATATAAATTTCGGAAATCATAATCAACTATGTTATTTTAGTTCATTGTATATGTTCAATGCTTATATCATTTATAGTATGATTAAAGTATAATTATACATTTATATAAAATATAGTACTTATAATATAATAACTTTTATGGTAAAAATGAACGTCTCTGATCTAATTGAAGGACTCAATAGTAAACAGTATGAAGCAGTTTCTGCTCCATTAAGTAATTTATTAGTATTAGCAGGTGCAGGAAGTGGCAAAACTCGTGTTTTAGTTCACAGAATTGCTTGGTTGATGTCAGTTGAATATGTCTCTCCATTTTCAATTATGGCTGTTACTTTTACTAATAAAGCAGCAGAAAAAATGCGTAATCGTATCAAGAAATTGATTGGTTCGAGACAAGATGATATGTGGATCGGTACATTTCACAGTTTAGCTTATCGTTTATTACGTCAACATTATATTGATGCTAATTTGCCAAAATATTTCCAAATCCTTGATAGTGATGATCAATATCAATTAATTCGTCGTTTATTAAAAATGATGAATTTAAAAGAAAAGCAATGGTCACCTCGTCAAGGAATGTGGTACATAAATAATAAAAAAGATAAAGGTTTGCGTCCTCAGAATGTTGAGTCTAATAATCATCCTATTAATATTACATGGTTAAAATTGTATGAAGTTTATCAAGAATCCTGCGATCGATCTGGATTAGTTGATTTTTCTGAAATTTTATTGCGCGCTCATGAGTTGTGGTTAAATAAACCAGATATATTGCAACATTACCGTGAACGTTTTACTAATATTTTAGTGGATGAATTTCAAGATACTAATAGAATCCAGTATACATGGATACGAATGTTAGCAGGTGAAACAGGAAAAGTAATGATTGTGGGTGATGATGATCAGTCAATTTACAGTTGGCGTGGTGCTCAAATTGAAAATATTCAACGTTTTTTAAATGATTTCCCTGGTGCGAAAACTATTCGTCTTGAACAGAATTACCGCTCAACTAATAATATTTTAAAAGCTGCAAATGAATTAATTGCTAATAATAGTGACAGATTAGGAAAGGAGTTATGGACGGAAGACAGTGATGGTGAACTTATTTCACTTCACTGTGCTATTAATGAGTTAGATGAAGCACATTATATTGTGAGTTGCATACAAAAGTGGAAAAAAAATGGTGGAATGCTTCAAGATTGCGCTATGTTATACCGTAGTAATGCTCAATCACGTATATTAGAAGAAGTACTTATTCAAAGTGCGCTGCCATACCATATTTACGGAGGACAGAGATTTTTTGAACGTCAAGAGATTAAAGATACATTATCTTATTTAAAATTAATTATTAATCGTGATGATGACGCTTCTTTTGAACGAATTATTAATAGACCACCACGTGGAATTGGTGATCGTACTTTAGATATTGTACGTCAAACAGCCCGTGACCATGAGTTGACATTATGGGAAAGTTGCAAATATTTACTTAGAAAACACATCCTGAAAGGTCGAACGGAGGCAATTCAACATTTCTTACAGCTTATTGATAAATTATCTAGAGAAACACGGGCGATGCCATTATATATACAAACCAATGAAATTATTAATAAATCTGGTTTGCGAACTATGTATGAACAGGAAAAAAATAAAAAATCCCAGGGACGTATTGAAAATTTAGAAGAATTAGTTAATGCAACTCGTGATTTTAGTTATCCAAATAAAGATCAGAATTTTATGGCATTACAGGCGTTTTTATCTCATATAGTATTAGAAGATAATGTAAATAATATTAATATCAATCAAGATGCTGTTCAACTTATGACACTGCATTCAGCGAAAGGTCTTGAATTTCAAAGTGTATTTATCATCGGAATGGAAGAGGGTTTGTTTCCCAGTCATCTGTCGATAAATGAAAGCGGTTTTTTAGAAGAAGAGCGTCGTTTAGCTTATGTTGGAATTACTCGAGCAATACAAAAATTAACCATTACTTACACAGAAAGTCGTCGACTGTATGGTAAAGAAGTTTATAACCATCCGTCTCGTTTTATTGCTGAACTTCCAAATGAGTGCATTAAAAAAACTCACCTGCGTGAGATAGTTTTAAGTAGCTATAAGGATCGCGGAACTACAAAGACAATGAAACACAATTATCCTACTTATGTTCTAGGGCAACGTGTACGTCATTTTAAATTTGGCGAAGGTACTATTATTGATTTAGAAGGAAGCGGGGAAAAACATCGTTTAAAAATTATGTTCCAAAAGGAAGGTGTGAGATGGCTAGTAGCCTCTTATGCACGTTTACAAGATATTTAACTATGAATTTTAAAATTATTAGAACATTCATTCTATAGTAACATACCTAATTTTTATTTTATTTACAATTTAATTTTAATATTGTTATAACGTAAAATATTTATTAATAATAATTACTTTACATTGTAATTCGTAGTAGATGACTTAATCTATTCATTTATAATGATGGATTAAAGAAGATAAATTGATGTTTAATTATGTAGATTAAGCATGTAAATTTATTAATTATTTTTAATAATATTGTATAAGTGAAGAATTTATAAAATTTATTTTAATATAATGATTTTATCTGTTCTTTTTAGAATAAACACTTAATTATATTAGTGAATAAATATTTTAACACATTAACGTTAGTGACTAATGGATTAAAATAAAATATTTTAGAAAATTTAACGTATCTCAGGTATTTTATATACTATTATATAGTATAAAAATTGCTTTTCATTAAAAATGCACATCTTCTTAATTTTTACAAGAATATCGTTGTATGTTTTATGAAATACTATAATAAAACTGCGTTTTTCTGAATATTTATTCACATATGTTAAGAAAAGAAATATGTATATTTAAAGACTATGATTTGAATTAAAACTGTAATCATTACAGAATGTATCAAATTAGACATTTAAAATACGCTTATTATAGCTTTAGTAAGTATAAGAAAAAATTACTTACAAGTAATAATAGGAATTTATTAGTTTATATTAATCATTTTATATATAACAGATCTTCATTGCAATGAGTAATATTGTAAATGTTATAAATATATTAATTCATATCTCATTGTTAGATTTTTAAGGTAAAATTTTTATTTGAAAGTATTATTGATTTTTTTTATTAAGAGATAGTGGTTAGCGCATATTGTTTTTAAAATAAAAAAACAGATTGATGTTAATTTTTATATTAATATAGTATATTTATTAATTTTATTCACTAGAAATAAAAAATAAATAATATTAAATAGCATCAAAGAATACTTGACTCCATTGTATCATACTATACCTGACATTTATATAGTTAAATTTTTTATATCAGATTGCTGATCTCAAGTATCTGCTCTATTTTTTACATTTTAACAGAAAAACCATAAATATTTAAAAATTTTTATGTTAATGCATCATTTTTTTATTATATATTTTAATTATGGTTATATAAAAGTTTATTAATTATATTATCACTGATTGATTTATACATGATAATAATAAACTGATTTTGTAAAGTTTAATTTATATTTTATAATTATTTTAGAATATAATTAAAAATATTTTTTTTGATATTTATGATCTTTAGTGAAACTATTTTCTATTTTAAAAAAATTCTATCTATTAATTTAGATAGAATGTATTACTTATATAACACATCATTAAATGTATTTCTTTCTTGTGATTTGTAAATTTTTTAGTTTAAAATCTTTCAATTATTAAAAAAGTAGGAAATATTTTTTAATTTTTACTTAACTATTTTTATTAAGACAACATAGCTAAAATATAAGTGATACAAATAGATAATGATGATTATCTCATAATTTAAATAAATTTGTATTGTACTATTTCACATTTTTTAGGTAGTATATTTTATAGAAATTTTTTTCGATGAAAGTGAAAATAATAAAATATTTGTAGTTAATTTGAAGAGTAAATTTCTATTAAAATTTTTTTATTTATTAAAATAGATAAATAATTTTAAATGATTATTATTTTAATTCAATATTAAATACATAATATCTTAAATATATTTAATTACAATTCTTTTAAATATCAATTAAATTAATATATTAAAAATATTTTAAAATAATTAAAAGTAGTGAGTTAAAAATTAATATTGTAAACTATGTACTTTATACAATATATTATTATAATTGTTATGCTAAATATTTAAAATAAATTTTTAATAATATAAAAAATCATCTGTGTGCTTAGATATAATTTTTTAAAAAATTAAACTATATTATCTATAAAATATATACAAAAACCAATTACTGTATTTTATAAGTTTATACGGTTAAAAGTAAAATATAAAATTTAGATGTGTTAATTTTAGTATTTTATAATATTTATATAAACAAAAAATATTATCATAATTAAAATTAAACAAATTAATTTAGTATGAAATTTTTATATTTATAGATAAATGAAAAATAAAAGTTTTTAAATTTATAGAATACTATTCTATAATTTTACATTCTATATCAATTATATTGATGAATTGAATATTGTATATTATTATATATAATTTTTTGAATAAAAATAATTATCGGTGTTTATTTTATTTTTTATCATTACATGTTAGTGTAATATCTTAACGTCTATTATCTATCTAAGATAATGATAATATTTACATTAAAATTTTTTAATTCAATATAATATTATTGATAAATAATATAATATAAAGAACACTAAATTAGTTATATTAATAATATTATAAGAAATTTTACGAAATATCCGTTACGAAATATCCGGTAATAATATTTTCATATCGAAAAATTTTAAAAATAAATTTCTTCTATTATTATATATAGCATCTAATTATTGATAAAATATCAATAATTAGGAAATTTTTAATAAAAGTATAATAATAGATTTTTTAGTTTGTGTAAAGAGATCTTATCGTGATGAATAATTTTAATAGTTTATTTAGGTATATTTTAGCATGATATCAATCTGTACTATTAATTTTTTATTTTTAGTAAATTTCTTTCGAGAATCTAAATTACATTTTGTTTATTTATTATAATTCAATAATTAAAATAATATATATTCTATATATAAAAAATAAATTCTTACCTGATTTTTAAGAAATATTTTCTATTTAATAATATATTTATATAGTATGTATAATTATGCCTATCATTTAAAAATATTTAGAATTTTAATATAAGTTTTGTTAATACTATTTATTTTAGATTGTTTTAATAATATATATTGTAATTTTAATTATAAATTATTAAAATAATTATTTTAAATTTCATATTAATAATTTAAAGAAAATATATTAAAATTAAATTTTATATTTATATAAAAATAATTCACATACTCATTTGATATAATAATTTTATAAAATAAAAATATTAATGTTATATAGTATGTGACGTATAAATTGATAAACGCATAATTTAAAATAAAAATTTACTTGATTGAAAGATAATTTTACAGTTGTTATCATTATAAATCATTTTTTAGTATTAACTACGTTAATTTTGACTATTTTATAAATATATGTGTTTTATAAAAAAATTATAGAAGTTTGATTATATTGAATACACTTTATTATAAAGTTTAATGAAAATAGATTTTAATTATTATCATAAATAAACAGTTTTATAAAATTAAAATTTTGCAGAAAAAATCTATAATAATTTTATGTTTAAATATATAATTAACTTTATATAACAAAAAGTAATGAATTTAATATAGTATATAATCATATTAACGATTCCTTGTTTAATATTTTTTTATTTATTCAAAATAAATATATTTATAATAACATATTCTAAATTAAAATTATTTTTTAGAATTTAAATAATTTGTATATATTATTTATTAGATATTTTATCACAAAAAATAATAAAAATACTTATTTATAAATAATAAAATATTATTTAATATCAGTATTACGATAAATATAATTTTTTAAAAATATTATTTTACTTAATATTATATTAGTTTAATTTCTATTAAAACATTAATTTTTTTAGTATTATTTACTTTATAATATGATAATTTTATGAATTTATTAATAATAAAGTATATATGATTATTTTATTTCTTTAGTTAAGAAATAAAATAATACGGAATCTACAGTTAGATCTAGTTATTATAGATTTTTAGTCTATCTAGTCATTTTAAAAATAAAATATTTATTAAAATTAATTATATAAACTAAAACATACTTAAAGATTTACTAGACTCTAGTAAAAAAATATTTTATTTTTAAATATATTAAATTATAAATTAATAATTTATGAATATAAAATTTTTCTTTTATATAAAATATTTTATTAAATTTACACTGAGATCGGTTAAGATCGGTTAGTTAAAGTTATATTAAAAATTTATAAAATTAAATTAGATATTTGTAAAATATAAAATGATTATAGATCTATTTTACAATTATTGATATCATTTTAATAAAGATTCTTAAATATCTCGCTTTAATAAATAAAAAAATGAATACAAAATTAAATGATTCACTCAATAGAAAAATCAATTATTAATGTTAAAAATAAATTACTGAACAGTTGCATAACAAGAATTGAAATCTTATAAACAAGTAACTTGAATCGCTGATTTATAATATTGTAAAATTTTCTTTAATGCGAAAAGGGGGAATTGAACCCCCACATCCTTAAGGATACTAACACCTGAAGCTAGCGCGTCTACCAATTCCGCCACAATCGCGACATCACAAAACTGGGGTGGCTAATGGGGTTCGAACCCACGACAACTGGAATCACAATCCAGGACTCTACCAACTGAGCTATAGCCACCATAAAACTACTTTCAGAAGTAATTTATATTATTATATGAATTTATATAATTAAACATACCGTTTAATGGTGCGCCCGACAGGATTTGAACCTGAGACTTCTGCCTTCGGAGGGCAACGCTCTATCCGACTGAGCTACGGGCGCGTAGCGCCTGTGAGTATAGATATTACTGATTTAATTACCTTCTGTCTAGTTTTTCATTAATATATTAATTACGTATTTTTTTTAACTTTCCTGATGCAGGGAGTAGGTATTTTTTATAACTACATTATTAAAGAAAATATATATAATGTAGCTATACAGTCTTTTGTATTAAAAACAAAAAAAGAAATTTTAGATTTAAAATTAAATTGTAATGTTTAACTATTCTTCTAATTGTTTTAGATTAAGAATATTTTAACTGATTTAAAATAGTTAACCTAAAATTAGGATATTACATATAGGATATTTATGTAATTGTTTTCTAATTAAAAAATTATTGAGTATATAAGATTTTAAAACTTTTGCTTATATACAAGATTATTGTCTAATCAATTTTTAAGTATGTTAGTGATTTTTTTTGTGTAGGATACATATGATTAAAGTATTTTTATATGCAATATCGTTTTTTTATAAAATTATATCAGTGTATTTAAATATTAACTGTTAGATATTGTTGCTTAAGTTTAAAATTTTTTCCATTAAATTTATAATACTTTCTCAATCTACATGTTGAGTTGTGAGTATTTTTTGTATTAATAATTATAAAATTAGCTCTATATTTATATGACTACTTCTCACATGAGTTTTATTGATTACATTTTAATAATTTTCTAGTAAATTTTTTATTTTTGAGATTTTTTAAAATTTTAAAAGATTAATGTGAAACTCATTTTTTCTGAAATTGATAGAACCTTTGGAAGGATATATTAAATGAGATACTTTTCATACAAATAAAATAATAATACACGCAATACCTTCGATAAATAAGTGTCCGGGAGAATTATATTTTAATGCTAAATAAGAAGATTTAATTTATTAAAATCATTTCTTAATTTATTTCATATTACAATAGAAAATTGTTATTTGGATGAGATAGATTAAATGTAGTTTTAAAATTCTGAACAATCTATAAAGCTTATTCTGTGTACTTTTGATGTATGTAATTCAGCAATTATACAATAATTTTATTTTGTACAAAGAGAGGCTTGAATAGTAATATTATTTTATGAATATTAAAGTAGTGTTTACTTTGTTACTGATCTTTGCATTGTATCACTTTTATACATCGTTTAGCAATAAAGAAATACTAAATATTTGCATTATATTATAATATAAATGTTAAATTTTAGACTTTTAAAGTGGTTTAAGTAAACTTAATAGTTTTCTGTTATGAGGTTTTTTAAAATTTATATGTTAATAATGATGATAAAATATTTGTATGAATTGAATGCATGAAACTAATTTAGAAATGTTCTTTCATTTTTAATATTATTTACGTGAAATTAAAAAAAATCTCACTCGTTTGTATAAATAGGTAACATGGTATAAAATGTTGATGCATTTATTTTTTTTTGATTTGTCATGACTAAAGTTTAATTGTAATACAATTAAACTTTAGTCAATCTTATCAAGATTAGTTTTAATATTGTATATATTCTCTTACAATATTCGATGTTATATATAAATATATTATCTTTTATAAAGATGCGGAAGTATTTCTTTTTAGTTAATAAATATTATCAAACAATATATCATTATATTATCTTGTTTACGTTCTAAAAATATCGTAACAGCGGTAAGTGTAAGCAAAAATTAAAAGATCAACATAAACTTCAATATTTTTTATTGTGAATATTTAGTTTAAAAATATCGAAAAAAAACCAAAATTCAGTGATAAAAATATTTTAATTTTACATAAATTTAAATTATGTTTATGATTTTTTTTACTTAACTATAAGTACGTAAAATTTATATATAATCTTAAATAGAGTGTATATTTTATTGTATCTTTATTTTTTTAGAATATGCACTAGTTTTGTGTAATTAAAGTTATTTTAAAGAAATTTAAGATAATTAGGAAGAATTATGAATAGATTTTTTTATTCTAAGTAAAACTTAAAATATAGTAAATTACTATATAGGTGTTAATGTAGAAACACATTGACTAGTTTTATTTATTATAATTACAAGAAACCTTTGATTGTTTACAGATTTTAGAGGATAAAATTAATCTATTATTTTTTTCATAAAGAAAGATTGTTTTGTTTAAGAATATTATTACGCGTTTTGTTAGTAGTGGGATTTTTTGATAATGATATTATTTCGAACATAAAACAGATGATATTCAAGTGATTTATTAGTGTTTATAAAACATAAAATTCATATTCTTAATATTATAATCAAAGATTATTATACTCTGAGTACAAGAATAATTGTGTGTTAAGTATAGCTTAATTATTAAAATAGTAGATTGATTTTATGTTTAATGATCATCTATCTACAAGTTTTTTGTAAGTTTTTTTATGTGATGTCTATATATTAGACATTATTGACTTTAAATGTAATTGACTTTTAGTAATTTTAGTAAATATTTCCTGTATTCTTACTTTATAAAATTTTAAAATAAGTAATACTTGTAAATAGAGCATTTTTGTTGAGAGGGTATTCAAATATAATCTACTATCAGTTAAGATCTTTAGTTTTAAGAATCTTTAATATCATTTTTATTACTGGTAAGTAAAAAGTATTCGAAAATTAGTTAATATTTATAAATAATATTTTTCATATAAGAAAAATTTTTAAATATTAAATAATATATTGTAGTAGATGTTTAAGGTTTATTTATATATTGTATATATTGTAGAGATGATAACAATATAATAAACATAGAAAATGTTTAATAAATTTTAGTTTTTATAAAATTATTACAACGAATAATGTTGTATTATATACTGCTTTTGATAATGAAAATAGAAAATATAATCCATTACATTTTTAATATGAATGTAAAAAGTATGTGACAGATTTAAATTTCATTTTTTTGTTTTATTAATACATCTTTTAGATGAATAATATTGATTAGGTTTTGTGAAAAAACCATTTATCATGGTGTATTGCAATCAGTATTCAAATTTTATAAAAATCGAGATTATCGGTACTATACCGACAATCTCGATTTTTTATATTTTATAACTTTATGCACTTAATTTTGGTAAATAATTTACATCATACCACCCATTCCATCCATATTAGAAGCACCTAAATTATTAGGAACATTATTTTGAGTAGGTGTATCAGTAATCATCCCTTCTGTCGTAATCATTAAGGCAGAAATTGACGCTGCAAATTGCAGTGCTGAACGCGTTACTTTAGTTGGATCTAAAATTCCCATTTTTATCATATCACCGTAAGAATTTGTTGCCGCGTTATAACCTTCATTACCTTTAGCTACTTTAACATTATTAATAACAACAGAAGCTTCTTCGCCTGCGTTTTCGATAATTTGACGCATTGGCGCTTCCATAGCACGTAATGCAACACGAATACCCATATTTTGATCTTCGTTATCACCTGTTAACGTTTCTAGTCTAGCAGCAACACGCACTAACGCGGTACCGCCACCAGCTACAACTCCTTCTTCAACAGCAGCGCGAGTTGCGTGTAAAGCATCATTAACACGCGCACGTTTTTCTTTCATTTCTACTTCAGTTGCTGCGCCGACTTTAATAACAGCAACACCACCAGCTAATTTAGCGACACGCTCTTGTTGTTTTTCACGGTCATAATCTGAAGTACATGATTGTATTTGTTGACGAATTTGAGTAATATGATTAGCGATTTTTCTTTCCTCACCAACGCCATCAATGATAATAGTTGCATCTTTGCTAATTATAATACGTTTTGCTTGGCCCAAATCTTCCAATGTTACTTTTTCAAGTTCCATACCAATTTCTTCAGAGACAATAGTTGCATTAGTTAAAATAGCGATATCGTGCAGCATTGCTTTACGATGATCACCAAAACCAGGTGCTTTAACAGCCACTGCTTTCACTATACCACGTATGGTATTTATAACTAAAGTAGCTAATGCTTCTCCCTCGACATCCTCAGCAATGATAAGTAAAGGTTTGCTTGCTTTTGCAACACTTTCTAATACTGGTAGTAATTCACGGATATTAGAAATTTTTTTATCAACTAATAGAATAAAAGGGTTTTCAAGTTCAACAGAACCTGTTTCAGGTTTATTAATAAAATAAGGAGATAAATAGCCACGGTCGAATTGCATACCTTCAACAACATCTAATTCGTCTTCAAGACCGTTACCTTCTTCAACAGTAATGACACCTTCTTTACCAGCTTTATCCATTGCTTTTGCTATTAAATTTCCAACGTTTTCATCTGCATTTGCAGAAATGGTACCGACTTGAGCAATAGCTTTACTGTTTGAGCAAGGCTCAGATAGTGCTTTTAGTTCTTCCACTGCTGCAGAAACTGCTTTATCAATACCACGTTTTAAATCCATTGGATTCATGCCTGCAGCAACCGCTTTCAAACCTTTAGCTACAATAGCTTGTGCTAAAACTGTTGCAGTTGTTGTGCCATCACCAGCGACATCATTAGTTTTTGAAGCAACTTCTTTTACCATTTGTGCACCCATGTTTTCGAATTTATCTTCTAATTCGATTTCACGTGCAACAGAAACACCATCTTTAGTAATAACTGGTGAACCAAATGACTTATCTAGAACTACATGACGTCCCTTGGGACCTAAAGTTACTTTAACTGCATTTGCTAGAGTATTTACGCCACAAAGCATTTTTAGACGTGCTTCACTACCAAATTTAATATCTTTAGTTGCCATTATTTTTCCCTTAATTTTTTGTTAGTTGAGAAGTTTTCAGTGAATACTAAACTTCAACAATTGCTAGAACATCACTTTCTGACATAATTAATACAGTTTCATTATCAATTTTTTCAGATTTAACAGTATAACCGTCGTTAAAAATCACAATGTCACCAATCTTCACATCTAAAGCTTTAATCATACCATTTTCTAAAATACGACCATTACCAATAGCTAACACTTCACCACGTGTAGACTTACCTGCTGCTGAGCCAGTTAGAACAATACCACCAGCAGATTTAGACTCAACTTCTGTACGTTTAACAATAATACGATCATGTAATGGACGAATTTTCATTAACATCTCTCCTATAACTACAATTTATAATAAGTATAAAATGATATCAAAATACATAAGTAAACTAGTATCTCAATGTGAGAAATTGGGGCTGTTTAGAACAACTTCAAGGGGTATATTTTTTATTTTACTTTTATTTTATTTTTTTCTTGTATTTTGAATATGCTCGGATCAGTGTATATAAAAGTAATCATCAATTAGGATCCATGACATAATAAGCTATTGACTAACTGCTGATGTTACAATTAAATGTGTTTTTTAATAAATGATAATGCTTATGCATACGCTATTGCTGATCTGACTAATGGCGAATATATAAGCTATGTACATGATAAGTAGTTTTTTGTGTGGAAAAATCAAAATAACATCTTGAGCTAAGAATCGAAAATAATAATGAAACAAAGAAGGACAGTAATTGTTTGGTATAATATTTCAATATTTTAATACAGTTCATAGAAAAAATTTTACTTCTGTTTATATTATATAGTTTTAATAAATTATTCCTATTTTTTAATTAAAAATACGCATAAGATAAGACTATGCTCTTAAAACTTTAAATTGTTAGGTAAAATTAACAGTTATTACGTATCTATTGTAATACGAAAATAAGTGCCAATATTAAATAAAACTATTGATAATAAATTGTTTTTTAATCTTAGTAAGAAGTGTGACTATATATTTTATGACTATGTAAACATGATTCATGCTTACTAATTTATAATTAAGCAGTGTATTTGTGCTTTACCTATTATTTATAAGAATAGATTCTTATATATAACTCGTATTATATTATTAATCAATTGTTTTTTCTTAATTTAAAAGACTTGCGTGAATGATATTTAAAAATAACTAGTAATATTAGTTGTTTATTTAGTATCGATAAAATGATTTAATTTTAATATATATCGTAAAATGAATTATAGTGTAATGTTAGTTTCACTATAAGTGTTGATAAATTACATGATTTATTGATATATAAATAGATTATTGATAATTATCAAGAACACGTTGATTAACACCTTAAATACTTTTAAATGTTGTAAAATATTTATTAGAGCATCATGATACAAATATATTGAAATTTAAAATATTTTAACATTTATATTATAATATTAAACTATTATTTTTATAAACAACATTAATATGTTACTTAATTTGTTACTATTACAGTTAATAAAACGATACTACAGTAAGTAAAGTAAGAGTAGGAATAATTAAAATTATTTTTACTATTATTGAATACAAAACATTATATTATTAATGTAACTATGTAATTACAATAAAATTACCGTTCTTAAGCTGTAGTTATATATTTTAAAATATATCTGTCTAAAAACAGATAGATATATTTTTATGACAAAGAGTTTATGAAATGTCACGTATTAACCCGAATTGATTATACGCTTTTAGCGAAGTCCTTTGCTATGATTATTAAATGACCAGCTATAAGTGCTATTATCTAATGTAATCTTATTTTTCTTTTTCTGAGCATAATTTTTTTTTACTGTTAATTGAACTTCATTAGAAATTTTGGCAATAATTTCTGATTTAACTCGACCATATTCTGCATTAGTTAATGCGCGCCCCCATTTTTTTCTTTCTTGATTTAACTTTGTTTTTACTCGAGTTTTTTGCGCTTCTGTCATTTCTTGTAGCGTTAATATTTTCATTTTTATAACCTTAGTTGTTATATAGGGGTTTATAATGTACCATTTTATTTATAATGTTCAATATGAAAATATCAAGTTTTTTACTAAGGTAATTTATTATTGCGTAATTACAAAGATATCAAGATTTAAGAAAGATAAAATAGTAAATATCAAAATAAACCACAATAGTTAGATATAAAAATATCATTTTTTCATTAGAAAATTGTATTTATTATTTTTCTAAATAAAAAATTGAAATAATTTTTAATCTGTTAAAATATTCTTATGTTATGTATGTTATTAAAGTAAAATTAGCCAATACAAAAACGTATCAGTTTAAAAAATTTACAGAAATTGAATTTTTTAGGTGATAATGAATTAATTTAATATATTCATAAATTTAGATAAAGTATAGTATTTTTATTGAAATATTTAATGATTTTAAACGAAAGAAATCGATATTGATATTATTTTTTTAAGAAAGTTAATAACAGTATTTTTACATATTAAATAATAAAATAATTGATAATTTTAATTAATAGTAATAAAATGTTAGCGATATTTTATCAATTTAAAGATATTTTTTCATTTTCAAGATGGCAATCCATCTTTAAAAAGATAAAGTGAATAATATTATATTGATATATTTAAGTATATGTTAGTTTTTACAAATTTATTTCATTTATAACTAATGACACTAAAATTTATTTTCATAGATTTTGATAAGAATTCACAAGTTATTAATTTTGCTTGTGTAAGTTATACTAAAATATATAAATCATTTTATGTTTTTTATTAATTATTTTAAATACACTGCAAATTAATCTAATTAGTAAAACTTCGTATATTTTGCTTCAATTAGGTTTGCTATAGAATCAATATTCTCTTGAAGTATTAATATGATGTTATGTAATTGTTATTGATTTCAAAAGCTGCGTAAGTAATTTAAATTCACCAAAACAATGCTATTTATATTATTATATTTTAGAGATACTACCTGTCATTAGGACTTGATGTTGATATAAATAACTTAATATATTTATTTAGAATTTTTTAATGTAATTATTTTACATACTCTGTGGACAGAATTTCAAGGATGCTGTTTTTTTTGATGTGTATGACAATGGTGTATTATATAGATACAGTAATTTTCTAGTAAGATGATATTGGTTATAGATTACTCTTTTAAACTTTTGATAAATGTAACATTATGACCTTTAAACTATTAAAGCAGGCATTAAAATAACTATTAGGTTTGTATAAACTACATCTGTAATGTCAGAATAACTTTTGTGAGTTTTGATAAGGTTTTAAGCAAAAAGAATTCGACTTGTATAAAAATAATGATATAGAAATCTTTCAGATATTAAATAATCCATTAAAGTAGATACTCGAGTTTTATTGTATGTCATTATCATAATGCATAACATTACAAATAAATTTTTAATGATAATTAGTTTAAATTTCTTTTGTGTGAGTACAAAACATGTTAATGAAGAATAGATTATATAAGCTAGAAATTTTAAGATAATATTTATTCTATACTGTGAAAAATTTTGAGTATAAAAATACAATTAATTTAATACTTTCAATCTAACATTAAAATGTGCTATTATTTAAGTGTATACTAGATTAGTAAATTTTGATATAGAAAAAATAATAAGACGTATATAAATGTCAAGCTCGATTCTATCGTTCTAGAATTTATTGTTAATGTTTTTTAAAAAAACATTGAGTACAGTATTTGATAGTATTGTATTTAAGGATAATTTCGGTAAAATTCATTTATAGAATAAAACAGTAAAATATAGTGATTAAATGAATTTGAAGAGAAAATTATTCATTCGTTATTTATGTAGTTTAATCAATGATGAAGCTAATAATTTTAGATTATTTCTAATCATTGAGAAAGTTTTTTAGTTTGATAATCTTGAATAAGATAAATGTATTTTTTGTATTATATTATTGATTTTTAAGGATAAAAAACAAAAAAAATCAGACCATTAATAATATCTAAAAAATTGTGGTAAAAAAATAAAACCAGCTGATCATTTATGTATTATTTTAATCATTTTATTTTATTAAGAAAGTAAAATGCAATTAAAATAGAGATAAATTTAGCTATATTATATGATAATAGATAATATCTTTTATTTATAATATGTAGATTTTAGTATTCTAGTATAGTTTTTACTAAAAGAAATACATTTAATTTAATTATACAACATTAGCTATAATGATCAATAAAATAGTATTTGATTAGACATCAATTACTTGCTTAATACAGATTCATAACGTGATAATGCATTCACTGAATAATCAATCACACTGAATTAGCATGCTATATTTTAATATTACATTTTTTATTTTTCACATAATTATTATATCTTTATAATTGCTGATTATACATGCATATTTACATTAAAAGTTGAGTGAATAGTTAGTATTTGTATGTTTAAAATTATATTTTATTGATAATTTTCTATGTGTATCGCTAAAAGCTTAATAATATTACATTTAATTAAATGATATTGTTGTGATGTTTAAAAACAAGAGTTAATTTTTAGACTAGTAGTTTATTATATTAGATTCACTTACTGCATTATTTTTTAAATTGTTTAATAAGTTACCATCTTACAAGTAAAATATATAAATATATTCTGATATTGATTTTAGTTATAGTAATTGATTGGATCTTTATTCGTAATAATAGGTGTACGTCTATTAATAATAGTTTAATGATGATTTGAACTGTACTTAAATATATGTAGTTAGTTAATTATGATAAGTTTCTATAATTATGTTTTCTCAATAATGAAAGTTATCTTATAAAGATATAAAATAATTTATACATTCATTGTGATGAATTAAGAAAGATAGTTTTAATAAATCAAAAACTATTAAAATGCTTTATTTATATTACTTAATTGTAGTGTGATTAGCTATGATCAGGATTTTATGTTAAATATTAAGATATTGCAGCATGTTTTTAAAAGTAGTAAATTTTTTAGTGAGTAAAATTATCTAATGTGTGTTTATTTATAACAATCTTTTTTTCCATTTAAATGATCTTGAGCATCACAATTGCTAGTTAAAGAATTTCACTTATTATATCTTAGTGTGTTTTGTGAAAAAGAAGCGCGTTTAGGAAAACTTTTTCATCTTTTTAAAGTAATAAAATAGTTTTCTTACATTCCCTACTTAGCATAATATAAAACTAATAACTCTCTCTAATATTTTAAAAATAAAGTAAATTGAGAGTTAAATATATTTTACTTTTACTATTCAATTTATTAATCATATTTATCTGTCTAGAAATTTTAGAGGAATTTTAAATTACTCCAAAATAATAGTATCATAAGTAATCAGCTTGCAACATATATGGATGTACAGTTTTTTCATTGTTTTATGCATTTTAATGTATAACAACATTAAGCTGATTGTCGGTAAGTTAGGTAACAAGTAGTACAGGGTTAAATAGAAAGTATTCAATTTTAGATAAGAACATGATATACAATGTTTATGTATACTGTATATAAACATTGGTAAAATTTTAAATAAATTATATGACATAATATAAATTAGTTTGATTTTTTGAGTGTGTTTTAATGGTGATGATATAGTTGATTACATCTTTTTCTGAATAACGATCCACTAATGATATAGGGTTGCGTATTTATTAATTTTGATTTTTTTCACGGTTGTTTAGTTATTAATAATCGTATAAGTTATTATATCCTAAATATTTATTACTCAAGCAATGTACTGAGCATACATATATTAGAAATTTATTGAGGTTTAAATAAAACACACTTTATAATTAATGTAAAACAAATCATGCGATTATTGATATTAAAAATCAAATAAATCTCTATGAATAGTTACTTATTACGAGTTCCGAATATTATTAAAATACTGTATGTATATTTATTAATGATTTATTTAACTGTACTTAAAATTACTAATTTGCATTAGTTGTGGTTGTTGAACTATAGAAAATATTGTTGGAATAGCTATATTATCTATTTATGTAAGTTTAAAATTCGATGTTTTACTAGTTAAGTTGTTGAATTATTAAAATTGTCAATTTTTAAAATTGAGTCATTAATTATTTCTCGAAAAGATAGTAATTTTTTTATTATATTGATATATGTTTATTAAATGACTTAAGAAATTTACCCTATCTAAAAGATAAATAGAAATCTAGTGAAGTGAGATTTAAATTAATAATTAATTGAATCAGAAAGCAATAATTACACAGGTGTTACATTAGTATTTTATACTATTCTAAAGCTAAGTTGATTGAGTGATTGTTTTTACTATAAGTCTCTGTATAAATTGCACTTCATAGTAATATAATTTCATATAATTATTAATATAAATAATATTACTATTTCAGATGAAGTGCAGTATTGAAGTTCTTTAATTTTTTTTTAAAGTAGCACTCATATAAAAAATTTTTATAATTAAGATATAATCAGGTGATATGTTTAAGTTAGTTGCAGAGAATAACATTTACAATATTTTTCATGTTATATCAATAATTAATTGATGCTTGTTTTATTAAATTTATTGATAATAACATAAATATTAATGTAAATTATAGTAACTAGTGATTCGTAATTAATTACTTTTCGTTATATTTTAGTATAGGAATATTATTTATATGTAGGTACTAAATTAATAGACATATTTACGTTTTTTTTGAAAATTTTTATTATTTCTTGACTATAATGTAAATAGTTATAGGAAAGCTAATATCATAAAAGTAATAGTGATTGAAATAAGTATACGACTTGATATTATCTTACTTATTATAAGTGGAATGTTTTTCAGTTTTATCGGTGATATAATTCATTGGAAAGATTCACTAATTTTATATGAAGAGCATTTTCTGTTATTATTTTATTATTAGTCTATTTAAATCACGTCATTTAGAGATATCATGTTATTAAATTTAAACCAGCAACTAGCTGTTGAGTTTATAAATGGTCCATGTCTTGTCTTAGCGGGTGCTGGTTCAGGAAAAACAAGAGTCATTACGAATAAAATTATTTATTTGATTCGTGAGTGCGCTTATAACCCGAGACAAATTGCGGCGCTTACTTTTACCAACAAAGCAGCAAGTGAAATGAAAGAGCGTTTAGCTCAAACTTTGGGTAAAAAAGCAGCTAAGGGTCTTATCATCTCCACATTTCATTCTTTAGGTTTAGAAATTATAAAAAGAGAATATCAAGCACTTAAAATGAATGCTAATTTTTCTTTGATTGATAATCAAGATCAAATAGCACTATTAAAAGAACTTACAAGCGACTTGTTAAAAAAAGATAAAGATTTATTACAACAATTAATTTCATCAATTTCAAATTGGAAAAATGATCTTGTATCACCTAATCAAGTCTTAGAACTAGAAAAAAGTGAAAAAAGAAAATATTTTCTAGAATGTTATCATCGTTATGATTTATACTTAAAAAGCTGTAATATACTTGATTTTGATGATCTTATTAGTTATCCGACTTTGCTTTTATTACATAACAAAGACGTGCGTGAGCGCTGGCAGAAAAAAATTCAGTATTTACTAGTGGATGAATATCAAGATACTAACACAAGCCAATATCAATTAATTAAATTGCTTGTTGGACCAACTTCTCGTTTTACTGTTGTAGGGGATGATAATCAATCCATCTACTCTTGGCGTGGTGCACGCCCTAAAAATTTAATTTTGCTTAGTCAAGATTTCCCGACGCTACATGTACTTAAATTAGAGGAAAATTATCGCTCATCAGGACGAATATTGAAAGCAGCTAATATTTTAATTTCCAACAATCCTCACTTATTTAAAAAAAAGTTATTTTCAAAACTTAATTATGGTCCTACTTTAAAAGTATTAACAGCTTACAATGAAGAACATGAAGGAGAAAAAGTAATCAGTGAATTGATTACGCATCACTTTATTAATAAAACTCAATACAAGGATTACGCTATTTTATATCGGAGTAATCATCAAGCTCGTATTTTTGAAAAAATTTTGATAAAAAATCGCATTCCTTATCGCATCTCAGGGAGTACTGATTTTTTTTCTCTCCCAGAAATTAAAGATTTAATTGCTTACTTTCGAGTCATTACTAACCCTGATGACAATAGTGCATTCTTACGTATAATTAACACACCTCGTCGAGAAATTGGACCGAAAACAATTCAAAAGTTAGGTGCATGGGCTAATCAACGTGGAAAAAGTCTTTATCAATCGAGCTTTGATTTAGGGTTAGAGCAAACTTTAACAGGTAAAGGTTTAGTTGCCCTCAAGCAGTTTGTGTATTGGATCGATAAGATTATTCAACAATCTAAATATGAACCTTTATTAGTTATACGGAATTTATTATGTGAAATAAATTATGAAAGTTGGTTATATGAAGTTTCAACTAACACTAAAGTAGTAGAAATGCGAATGAAAAATATTAAACAACTATTTTCTTGGATAAGTGACATGGTAAAAGGAAATGATTTAGTAGATCCTATGTCATTGAATCAAGTAGTAACACGGTTTACTCTTCGTTATATACTAGAACGTAGTGAATGTGATGAACAATTAAATCAGGTCCATTTAATGACATTACATGCTTCAAAAGGACTTGAATTCCCATATGTTTTTCTTGTTGGTATGGATGAAGGATTATTACCTCATCAAATTAGTATTGATCAAGAGAACATTAATGAAGAACGACGATTAGTTTATGTTGGAATAACTCGCGCACAAAAAGAATTGTTTTTTACTCATTGCAGTGAACGTCGACAGCATGGTGAGTGTGTATTTCCTGATCTGAGCCGTTTTTTATTAGAATTGCCACAAGATGATTTGGAATGGGAAGAACAACATATAGTTGTTAGTGTTAAAGAAAAGATGCAAAAAGGACAGTCCGCGCTTGCGGATATTAAAGCACGTTTAGGATTAAATAAATAAAAGTAAGATCAGTACTTAAAATGCATTACATAAACTTGTGATATTATATAATATAAAAATATAATAATTTTTAAGGTTATATATATTTTAAAATTGAAAAGTCTTATTAGATTTTTATATTATTTCACTTCTGTTTTAAGATTGTTGTATATATAGAGTTATTCATTCATAATGAAATTATATAATGGTAAGAATACATAAAATTATATTAATCTTAAGTGTAACATGAGTATTATTTTAGCAACAAAATAATAAAAATAATTTTACATGCAATAATCAACACAATAAATTAGTTAATTTTATTGGGAATTTGTTTTATTTTTGTTCAGTTTTGTAAGATTAATAGGATATGTGGATATTTAATAATGCAGAAAGAAGATGTTTATATATGTATAAAAAGTAAAAATAAATTAAAATTAGTTATACGTATGTTAGTATGTTTAGGATTCTTTTTGAGGGTATGATGTTAAGTATAATATATAGAATTAATAATACATCAGATATTTTAAATTTTTTTCTAATTTAAAGACTTTTAAGTAATGATTTTCTAATTAACAAAGATTAGTTATTTATTTAATATTATTTTAAAACTCAGTTAAATGTAATGTAGAGTACAAGAAAAACATTTCACGTAATGAGGAATTTATGTATGCTGTAAATACTCTTGAAATTAAATATTCACTCAATAATATCATAGGATTAATTTTTTAATTTTCAAAAAGTATAATCAAAATTAAATCAATTAGTAGGGAAGCATTCAGTACAACAAATGTTAAGTGCTTAATTTTAAAAATTTTAGCTAATAATATTAAATCGCTAATTTAAATGCTTGTAGATTCATTAGAATAATAAGTTTATTTCAATTTTAAAATGAGTTATGTAATTAAATTACTGTCAACATGTTAAACATAAGTTTTTATCTATGAGGTTTAAAATATTAGAAATAAATAAAATTACGATACATAAAATTACTTTAGACTAGCTTGCTGATTACACTCAAAAATAGGAACATAAAGCACTGTTCTAATTCCTGGATTGTTTATCCAAATTTTCATAAATTACGTATATTTTTTATTGGAGAAAAGATTTAAATATACTTAATGTCTTAGTTATTTTGTTTTATTAAGCGTGTTATCATTTTCCTAATTAAAAATTATAATTCTGACTACCTCTGATGTAAGAGATAAGAATATTTTATAGATTTTTAAAACAATACATCACTTTTTTTTCATAAAGTTTTTTGTTTGTTTGGACAATAGTTATTAGTTATATAAACTCACAGAAAAGATATTAGACACTTAACTACAGAAAAAAAATTTTGATCTTCCTTTTCCCAAGAAAATTATTAATAATTAAACATTATCTTTGTTCAAGATACATATTCGCTGAGGTTGTGATTTTATAGTCAATATCATGGATTATCATGGTAATGTATAAATTAAAATTTTGAGTTTCTATTGTAAAATATCAATCATAAGCCATTCTTAAAGAAGATAAAGTTGTTAATAATAGCTTTAATATAGCATTGTCTAATAAGTAAAAACGTTAAATATTTTAAATTCTAAGGAAATTAAATTAATTAGTTTTTGAAAGTTAAACTGATACAGTGATTATTTTTATCATTACATTATTTAAAATAATAAAATATAGACAATGGCTATACTCCTTTACTCAATCATAATGAGAGATATGCATTACTGAAGACATATGCATTATATATAGACATATTAATTATCAGTAAGATATTGATGTTACCTTGGTGGCATTTTTAAAGTTCGTAAACATTTTTATATGATATATTATGAGTTAATAAGTTCACATCTTTATTCATCTCAGGATAGTTTTAAAAAATAAATCATAATCAATAGATTGTTTAATGTTAAAAAATAAAATAGTGCTTTTAAAACATACAACTATCTTTGATCATACTTTCAGTATTCAAGATTTTAGATGATGCCTTTATTGTACAAGCTCATTATATGTATAATTTAAAATCATGAACGAGTATAATAAATTTTATTTTAGTCAATGTTAAAATAAGTGAAAAATTTATAAAATATTTTTAATAAATATAATATGTTCAATATGATTAACTTTATCAAAGTTGAACATTTTTATTACTCTAAAATTAATATAGTATTTTATTGCATTAATTAATTATTGTATTTCATTTAGAAAATCAATATTATATTTAGTATTTGTTGTTATTAATTGAATTTTTCAATACTATAAGAAGAATCTATACTTATAAAATATATACTAATTATTTTTTAAAAACTCATTAGCTTTATAAAGCTAATTCAGAATGCAGTGTGATTTATTAGAAATTAATTTTTGTTAATTCAATAGATGTATAAATTAGTAATGAAGATAAATATTAAAGATATAATATTTATTAGTAATTAGTCTATACTTGCTTATAATAATTTTGTCTTTTATAGTACGATATAAAAGTAAAAAACTGTACATATTTCTAATAATTTTTGTTAACGTTTTAGTCATTTTTTAATATAGAATAAAAAAATTTGTAAAAGTGATTTGCTTATTCTGTGATAGAATATGTATTTAATAGTGAGTGTATAATAGCATATTATTTAATATAAAGTATTTTTTTAAAATATTACATTAATTCCAAAAAAATAGTTCTATGGAGCATGATATGAGTGATAATATTATTAATATAACTGATGCAAATTTTAAGAGTGAAGTATTACAAGCAAACTCACCTATTTTAGTTGATTTTTGGGCTTCTTGGTGTGGTCCTTGTAAAATTTTATTACCTATGCTTTATGAAGTTTCTAAAGAATACATAGGAAAGTTAGTAATTTCAAAACTAAATATTGATACAAACCCACTTACTGTTAAAGCGTATAATATTCGCAGTATACCAACTCTCTTATTAATCAAAAAGGGTGTAGTAGTTGCAACAAAAGTTGGTATGTTGTCTAAGACACAATTAAGAGCACTTATAGATGAGCATTTATAAGTTGTATATGCTATTTTCAACTAATATGTTTAGTAGTGTCTATTTTTTGTAGATCATGTTTTAAATTTTATGTTTCAATATGAAAAAATGATCTAAAATTATTAGATATTCCTTTAGTATAACTATTTTATAAGTTATTATATTTTTCTTAAGTGTATAATTTTTTTAACTTAGTGTCAGTTTTGTATTCAAACAAAATAATAATGTTGATTTTTTTAAATTATCATATAAACATAGACTATATATGAGCTATAGTATTCAGAAATTTTATTTCTAGGATATTGATAATATAACCTAAGGATAGATTTATTTTAAGAATAGTTAAAATTATATAATTGTCTAACAATGTGCATTTAGTTAACAAAATAACTTTTTTAACAAAGGCTTAATGTTTTAAAAAAAAATCAACAAATAGTGACTAATATTCAAATTATTTAATATACATCTAAATATCACGCAACAACGATATTACTATAAGAATAGTGTAATGATGTAATTAGTTGAAATGATTAATGTTAATACTAGTGTTCTTGAATAATTAAATATGTTTACGTTATAATAATATATAGTCCTATATGTATAGAAATTATTACTAGTATTTTTCTTATTTTTCATAATAAATTGTATTGACGCTCAGATATTTCAATGTAATGCTATTGGTGTAATCTTAAATAGTGCAGATTTAAAAAAAATCTATACGTTTTTGTTGTCGGAGTTTATAAATACTAATAAAGCATTATACAGTTAAACTGGCATTTATATCTTATCATATATCTGTCCTCAATGTACGTTCATAGTTTAAGAATTACTCCGAGTTAAAGAACCCACCATTATGAATCTTACCGAATTAAAAAATACGCCAGTATCAGAACTGATTACGTTAGGCGAAAATATAGAACTAGAAAATTTAGCTCGTCTGAGAAAGCAAGATATTATTTTTTCAATCTTAAAGCAGCACGCAAAAAGTGGAGAAGACATATTCGGCGATGGTGTACTAGAAATATTGCAAGATGGATTTGGTTTTCTTCGCTCAGCAGATAGTTCTTATCTTGCAGGTCCTGATGATATTTATGTCTCTCCCAGTCAAATTCGTCGTTTTAATCTTCGCACGGGAGATACTATTTCAGGAAAAATTCGTCCACCTAAAGAAGGTGAGCGTTATTTTGCCTTATTAAAAGTTAACGAAGTTAATTTTGATAAACCTGAAAATGCCCGCAATAAAATTCTTTTTGAAAACTTAACGCCATTACATGCTAATAGTCGTCTTCGTATGGAGCGTGGAAACGGTTCAACTGAAGACTTAATGGCTCGTATATTAGATTTATCTGCTCCAATCGGTCGTGGTCAACGTGGTCTTATTGGTGCTCCGCCAAAAGCAGGAAAAACAATGTTGCTGCAAAATATTGCAGCAAATATTGCTTACAATTATCCTGATTGTGTTTTGATGGTATTGCTTATTGATGAGCGTCCAGAAGAAGTAACAGAAATGCAACGTTTAGTAAAAGGGGAAGTTATTGCCTCTACTTTTGATGAACCAGCAACACGTCATGTGCAAGTTTCAGAAATGGTTATTGAAAAAGCAAAACGCTTGGTCGAGCATAAAAAAGATGTAATTATTTTACTTGATTCTATTACTCGTCTTGCACGTGCATATAATACTGTAGTTCCTTCTTCAGGTAAAGTATTAACAGGGGGTGTTGATGCGAATGCATTACATCGACCTAAACGTTTTTTTGGCGCGGCTCGTAATGTTGAAGAAGGTGGTAGCTTAACAATTATTGCAACAGCTCTTGTCGATACAGGTTCTAAGATGGACGAAGTTATATATGAAGAATTTAAAGGTACCGGTAATATGGAACTACATTTGTCTCGTAAGATCGCAGAAAAACGTGTTTTTCCTGCGATTGATTACAATCGTTCAGGTACACGAAAAGAAGAACTATTAACAGCGCAAGAAGAGCTACAAAAAATGTGGATATTGCGTAAGATTATTCATCCATTAGGTGAAATTGATGCGATGGAGTTTCTTATTAATAAATTGGCTATGACAAAAACTAATGAAGAATTTTTTGATTTTATGAAGCGAGCATAAACATTAATATTTTAAAGTGCATAAATAAAAAGCGTTTTTATGTTTAGCGCTTTTTATTTTTTTTATTTCAACATTTTCATGCTGACAATTTTTATTGAATTGAATAATTATATAATTTTATATCTATTAATTATAAATACAAATCTTTATTTTAACATAGTGAGATGATAATTATATTATGATATTAAATATGAAATATTTAATGATTTTATTTTTAATGCTAAATTATATGATTGAAAATAAAAGTTATGTATTTGATATTTTAGATATTAAATATCATATATCAATTTCACTGAATAAAATAACTCCTTGATTATAGATAATAAGTTTAGTTCATTAAAAATATTATATTTTTAATTATATGTACATATTTATTTAATACTTACTTTATTTCGGGTATAAGTCTTTTGTGCATTTACTAGTAATAAATTTACTCATACAATTAAAAACAAAATTGTAACTATAAATAATGAATACTTTTTTGATGGCATGCATATTACTTGCATTCAATATGAAATTAATATATATGATATAAAATACTTAAATATCTTCAAAAAATATTCCGATAGTTTTATTTTACTTACTTTCTCACCGCAACTAAACACTTGTCTGATGGTAGTTGTATTTTTATGATATATAATACGTGATCTTAAACTTTAGTTTAAGCTTGGTGAATAACCATAAGAAAGTGAATTCATAGATATTAAACAATTTATTACTAATATTTTATATGTTTTTTTTATTTATATTAATATGTATTTTTTATTGTTAGAATACTGAAAAATAGATTGGTAGATCAATCTAATTGTAGAAACACATGCAAACTTCATTCCTTTGGTAGGAATGAGTTACTATATTTTTTGGTATTGTGCACGTTTTATAGCTGATTAATATATTTTTAATAAAACAGTTGTTTCTAGTGTATTTGAGATTTTTAGTATTAATAGATTCTCTTGATTACTGTTTTGATATTAGCAAAAACTTAAGAGTGTGTGTTTAGACTATAGTTGTAGTAGCATGTTTAACAATTGCTAATCTGAAACTTAAATCATTAGGATATATTTTAGGTTTTTAGGTATTGCTCTAAGTTTATTTAGTTATGTTATTATATTTTTATTAAAAATAATTAATGTGTTTAACATAGTAGATAATATTGATAGATTATTAGGTAGCTTATCTTATGTATTTTTTGGTTCATTAAGTTTGTTGTTTTATTAATATAAAACTTATGCACTTTTATTTTTGTGTTTTGTTGTTATTGAAGCGATCTTTCCTTATCTTTTCTGAAATCTTAGCGTGTTAGGTTAGAAATTTAAAGTTTTTATGGGTGGTACAAAACAGTATTTTGATTGGATTTGCAATTATTTGGATGTTTCTTACATCTAATCAGAAAAATATACATCTAATGAATTTTGTCATTGTACTATATAATTATGAAAGTTTTCTTAATAAATCTAGTGGTTATTATGTATAGACGTGTTTGTAAAAATGAATTCATTTTCTTCTGATCGTAAACATCTTCACTATTGAATAATAAGTTTAGGATTGACCAATAGAGAAACTTGTATTTGAATCACTTTATTGTCTATTTTTTGGCGTGTGTAGGTATTATAGGTGAAGTCTTAACATTTGTTCCTAAATAGGAACATTAGCGCTACTCTTTCTGAGTTTGGGGTTTATAGTTATTGTATCAAACGAGCTTGGAAGGTGTCTAATTTTAGTAAATGCGTAAAACGTCCTGTACGCGTCGGATCTGTATGTTAATGATAAACAGAAAATACAGGATCTATATAATTACACACTGAAAAATATAATTTAATGAGTATCACTAACAATAGCAATAAAATTTAATACCTATACTCTATAAAGTTTTTTGTGGTAAAGAAAATTGTTAAACAAGTTACTTTAATGATGAGGTGTCAATGTTACTTAAAAACTGATTATTACAAATTAATGATACATAATAAACTGAATAAAAAATATGGGATTATTAGATTAATCGAGTAGTAAGATTATACTTGTATCTATAGATTAATTTACAATATAACTGATACTATTAATTGTATTGTAGATATAGTCATAGATTAAATAAAATATTTTATTAACATCTTCTTTCAAATACAAGTGGGACTAAAACCTGTATAATTAATTTTAGGAACCTTAATTAATAAAAATATCATTCATGATAATATTAATTAAATGAAAATATAGCGTTAAAATTTATTTATGTAAGATATATTAATTTATTTAAACATATATTCAAGTTTTAAAATAAGGTAGTGCTTATAATTAAAATATCATGTCTATTAATAAAGCTTTTGGACTTCAAAATATTTATTGTAAGGTTTTATGATAAGAGGTTGAATTGTGAAAAATTACACACTGTAACTCTGAAGAGTATACATATTAAAATCAAAAATTACAATGTTATCTATATTGAGTATGATGACAATTTTAAAATAATTTTCACGCTTATCGTTCTTTTAAATAACTAAAATTTTTTTAAATGCGGTAGTTCATAGATGGTATAATAATTCTCTTAATTCTATTAATGGGTGATCTTATATTAGTCTGGAATTTTCTCTCCGCTATTCATTCTTATTTTTAATATTTAATTGGCTTAAATGTTATTTATTTATAACAGTGGTATTTTGAAATAAAAGTAACTGCTTACATTAAATAAACATAAGAAAATTATGGTGCATGTATTAATTATACGAGGTATTCAATTAGAGGTTATTAAATTAAACCATTGGTTCACGGATTGAACAATCATGTATCTTTTTAATTAGACTGCGTGTTACGATCTAGTATTAAGACATACTCAATGGTAGTGCTAGAACTATTTAAAATTTTCTCTGTTTACGATTTTAATACCATTAATTAATTTAAGATTTAATAAAATGAACGTATTATATTTTGAATAAATTAAATATGTTTTAAATTTTGACTTGATTTTGTTCTGATTCAGAATAATATAATCATAATGGAAATCAGTTTTTTTGTATTCTATCATCGTATTTCAGTTTAAAATGCATAGGTAAAACTACGACGTGGAATATTTACTTACTATGGCTGGAAGAAAATATTCAGAAATAATAAGGAATGTGTAATATTTTGTTTCATAGAATTAGAAATTACATACTTAAATTTATTGAAAGTATTGATTTTAGATACACATAATTTTTACAAATTATAGTGTTTTTGATGTGTGGTTATAAGCTGTAAAATTGAATGATGAATCATGAAAATTTTGGTATTGGTTTTTAGCATATTTATCGTGTATTCACAAAAATTGCGTAAAATCATTTTTTATGCTCAGTATGTGTATTGTGTATATTAAAATTCGAATTTTGCTAAACTTGTGTAGCGTATCTTTCGTAAATTTAATAATATCATTTTTATCAATCCCATAAAGTTATTTGCTATTTATTTACTGTTATTTATTTAATTGATGAACGCCTTTTATTTAATTCTAATAGATTTTGGTAGAATTTTGGAGAAAATTCTATTTTAGGTAAATTAATTTGAGTTGTGAAAGACGTAACTGAGTATCGTAAAGATGTAGATTGAAACATAATATATCTTGTTAGTATCACTTCAAAAAAAATTGTAGAAAAAATTTACCAATTACTAATAAATATAGCGAAATATTATTTAATGAGACGTATTTATAACCTTTGTAATGATGACCATGTCTGTAAATGGGTTCTTGAGATACTAAACAATCAGATAAAACGATGAGTTTGAGCTGTTTTTGTTTTTCGTATTAACTGTATCATTTTACCAATATCAATAACCTTGGCATTATACAAATAAGTTATTAGTGTAACAGCAATCAGCATGTTATGGATGCTATCAATAAGGGGAAGTTCATATTTTTGAGTCTGATTAAATTTAGTTAGTTCAGGCGATGATTTCAGTAGATTAGCTTAAAATATTCATAAAATTTGAGACCAACTATGCGTATATAGTTTCGGTTCAATATTATTTACAGGAAAATATACATTTAATGTAGTATGTTCGACAATATCTGAAGAATCTATTTTTCGTTGAAGCTACTGAGAAGGTATCTTAATGGATAGTACCAACATGTTTAGACTTAACAGACTTAATATTTTTTATAAAATAGCTAAAATATTAAATGTTAATTTAATTCATTGCCATGAACATATTTACCAGGACAAATTATAATAAAGTGAACTCAACAATCGTATTGAAAAATGGGGATACAGAGATTATCTATTAAAACCGGAGAATTCTATAAAATTTTTTTAATATATTAGTTTAAAAAAAATCAGCACTTCATGATGACTATTTTACATCTGGACTCAGGGGGGTTATGATACTGTATTGGAGTGGATAGATATTTATAATGTCATAACATTTACAATAATCACGCTGAATTTATATAATGCGTTCAATAAGTGATATTCAACCAATATAGATAGTGTTACAGGTTTAAAACTACTCTCGATGATTACTGAGCTAAACAGGAAACAATTGATTGAATATTCTTATCTTCTTTTAATCTTATCTTTAAATAAAATATTAATAATTTATGTGAAAGCCAAAAAAATTGATATTTCTAATTATTTATATTACTAAAATGATCGCACACTGGAATAAAGATAAAATTTATGTAGTGGAACCATATGTACATAAACTGCAATTGTATTAGAATTGTGTTGTATAATGAAGTTAGATTACAGATCTAATAATAAATTTTGATGTAATTGTGACGCTACTTAATCATAATCAACTTAATATTATTTAACAAGTTATTAATAATTTAATAACAGGTTATAAACAGAAAAGAAATTTTGAATTTAAGCGCATTATAAATTACAACTAGAACTAGTTTTATTGATTCTTCAGTTGTTTTTTATCATTGAGAATATTAACGACCACGAAACTGTTTGAGATTATGTAACTTACACAGCAAGCTGAAAATTTTTTAAAACAATTGATGGTAGCAATTGTTATATTTTTGAGAAACAGCACATCTACAACTGAGAAGCTTTTGATCAAGTTTTTTCGAATCATCGTCTGAATATAATTAAGAATTTATCAGTAGAAGGCATATTAATTATTTTATTGATCAAATGCAGAATTTATTAAAATTTATATTATTAATACTTATACTTTATTAGAATTTTCTCATCATTATTAGATTTGTTTAAAATATATGACAAATAAATTTTTTATTATATTTCAATAGATGCAGTTTATAACAATTTGGAAAGTTTTAGGAGATTTTTAGAGATGCTATTCTTCATGCTTTAAGCAGTCCTAATTCTAGATCTAAAACATCCAGTGATTCAACTAGTATATGTATCACAAAAAGCTTATGGGTTTCCTTACTGCAATTACTTACTCTGTGAATAATTACGGTTAAGATTATTTCTAAGACAAACTAATGCACTAATTCAATTTGTTATTGTTAATTCTTTTAAAAGGGTTCTCATTTTATCTATAGCACAAATTAATAGATTTGTGGTTATTTATTTATAAAAAATTATATATAAGAAATATATTTAGTGTTAACAATGGCAATATCAAAAAACGATTTTATAATATTGTGGAATATAATCACGTTGTATGTTGAGATAATTCGCAAGATACTTAAGGGATTTTATCCGAACAAAATATAAGGCGTGAAGCATGATCATGATTTCGTTACTTATGTAAAAATAGATGTGATTACAGCATGGATTATCCTGCTTATACAAATAAAGTTTCATGTAAATGAGGGTAGATAATACAAGAGATTTTTTAAGTTTAGCATGTGTAAAATCATAATATGCTATACAGATAAAAACCCGTGGATTTAAGTATAAGATTTTGTCTATGTAAAATAAATTAGAGTTAGGTAGTTTACGAAGAAGAATTTAAATGCATTATATTATCTTGTAGTCTGGCTATATGTTGACACTCTGATTACATCAGAGATTTTCAAGAATCTATGATCTATTTATGATAAGCTGATAACTGACTATCCGTTTTAGTTATAAAGTTAGACAAAACTTTGTGAAATTTTAATTATTGTTACACTTAAAAATTTATCAGCGTTTAACTAGCATTAGGTAATCGTAATCACGAATGTAATATTTCACGTGGTGAAACTGTACAGTTATCATAAGGTAAGATTGTATAGGTGCTTATGATTAATGAAAATTTATTAATAGTAATGTATGTTCTTTAGTATTAAATAAGAATATTGGTTTTAGTTGTTTATTTAATTCAAAATTAAAATTTTTGCATTAAGAACGTAGTAAACATTGTGTGAGATTGTTAAGTACTGCATATAAAACATTTTAGTTTTAGTTTAGTTTGATAATGTTTTAAGATATGTGAAATTGAAAAATAAGTAAACTATTATCTAAATAAGTTATGATGAGGCTGAAGTTTTTATAATTTTCTAGTTGTTTAATTTGCGAAACAACTTTAATTATAAAAGTGAAGTGAACTTTAAATCACTTCTATTAATTAAATATATTGAAAACAATAATAGTTTGATATAGAGCTGTTAAAATGAGGTTTTTCTTGATTAGAGAAAGGTAATTACTACAGTTTTATTGTAATAGTACTTTTATCCAGATAATTGAAAAGCGTTAAAGATTAAAATAGTTTATTCAGAAAAATGTTGTGTGAAATCGTTAGTTGAGTGATGAAATTATATGCTTTTAAGCAATTAAAGAAAATAGATTATAGCTAGTATGTAAAGTATCTTGTTCGTATAAGGTTTGAATTAATATTAATAGTTTATAGTTAAAGTGAAATTTTTAGTCTCTCTGTTATGAAATTAGATTTCACATTTTAGATAGAAAGATTTTTATAAATAATTAGATAAATATAATATTATTAAATCTGAAATACAAATTACCGCAACATATAACTTAGATGAATAATTTGTATTAGTTCATTCTTTTGACAAAGGCAAAGTAATTTTTTCGTTAATTTTTAATGTAGAAAATTTTTATTTAATCAATACTTTCATTTCAGAAAGACAAGGTTAAATAATCAGTTGATGCAATATTTCTTCGTTGCTTACATTAGTAAGCACGTATTTAGTTACAGCCGGTTTTTAGTGTTTATATATAAAAAATAATAATGATTATTTTCATTATAGATAAAAAATTAGTGTTAGGTTTTTTTTGATTATTTTTTTGATTAATGAAATAATCTTTAGGTGCTATTTTAGGGTTTGTAAGTTAATGTTATATTAATACAAACGCCGAAATGAATATTAGAATTATTCATTTAGTGTAAGAAATATACAACAGTTCAATCCAGCTATTTAATATAATAATCTTCCTAAATTGAATTTTTATGCACGTAGTGGTGCTTTATTGAAAATACTAAAATATTAATTATATAGAGGAAAAGATGATTCCAGTCAATAAACCACCTATTATAGGCACGGAATTAGCGTATATAAAGCGAGCGATAAAAAATGGAAAATTGTGCAGTAATAGTAATTTTGTAAAACTTTGTGAAGAGTGGATGGAAAAACGTTTTAATTGTCTAAAAGTCCAATTAACACCTTCTTGCACTGCATCATTAGAAATGGCGGCAATCTTAATTAATGCTAAATCAGGTGATGAAGTAATCATGCCAAGTTTTACTTTTGTGTCAACATCGAATGCATTTGTTCTTAGAGGAACAAATGTCGTTTTTGTGGATATTCGTCCAGACACAATGAATTTAGATGAAACTAAAATTGAGGCTGCAATTACTGAACGTACTCGTGCAATTATCCCGGTACATTATGCGGGTGTTGCTTGTGATATGGATGCCATTATGGCAATTGCTAAAAAACATAATTTGTTTGTGATTGAAGATGCAGCACAAGGAGTAATGTCAACTTATAAGGGACGTGCACTCGGAACTATTGGTCATATTGGTTGTTATAGTTTTCATAAAACTAAGAACTATTCTTCAGGTGGTGAAGGCGGCGCAACGCTCATTAATGATAAGTCACTCATAATCCGTGCAGAAATAATTCGTGAAAAAGGAACTAACCGTAGTCAGTTTTTGCGTGGTCAGGTTGACAAGTATACTTGGTGCGATATTGGTTCTAGTTATTTGCTATCTGATTTACAAGCGGCATATTTGTGGGCGCAATTTGAACATGCTGAAAAAATTAATGATCGTCGCTTATTATTATGGCAGCGTTATTATGATACTTTATCTCCTTTAGAAGAAGAAGGAAAATTAATTCTGCCTATTATAGTTGATAGTGTGCAACATAATGCTCATATATTTTATATTAAACTTAAAAATATGGAACAGGGTATTGTGTTTAACAACTATATGAAGTCTCACAATATTTTGACCGTATTTCATTATGTTGCCTTGCATTCTAGTCCAGCTGGGAAAAAGTTTACCCGATTCCATGGTGAAGACCATTATACAACCCGTGAAAGTAATCGCTTAATACGCTTACCTATATTTTACAACATGTCAGACGAAGAACAAAAAACTATTATTATACGAATTAAAGCATTTTTTTCTTAATATTTTTAGAAAAAGTATTAATTTAGATGATGTAATCCATTCTAATAAAAATTATTTTAGGTCTTCTGAGTTTAAAACTATTAGTAGTTGCATTTGGATTGCGTTAGGTTATCTATCTATAAATTTCATCAGTTAATAATTATGTGAAATTTTTTATTTAATTGAAAGATTATAAATAATGTTATGAAATATGTTTTAAAGCACTATTAGAATTTTGAGAAACATAGTATGGAATTATAAATATCTTCAACATTTCTCTTCATTTTCAATATTGTTTAATTTATTTTTAGTTATTTAATAAGTGGGAAAAATAGTTTATAGAAAAGAATATCAATTAATTATTTAATCAGTTATTTATATTTAAATAGAGAATGCGTATGAAACTATTTTTTAAAAATTCTGCAAGATTATCGAAATACTTCTGGTTCATAGATAAGCGATTACTTAGATGATTAAATAAGTCTTATTATATGTTACTTATTTTACAAGTTAAAAGTTATAAGTACACATTAGTAGGCGCAGTATTAGCGCCTATATTGTTAATTTATCTACTATCTTAATTATTTGTTGTTATAATAATGTTTCTTTATCTTTATGATATCTATTATAAATCAGTTAGTCACGATAAACTTAAATAAACTTTTTGTTATATTTCTAATCGTGTTAGTAATTTTCTCCAGTTTTATGTTATTATGGAAGAATTCTAGAAGAATATTATGACTAATTTAAAAATTAACTTATTAATTAAATTGAGTATTATGTCTAATGCTTATTAAAAGTTTATCACTGCATGATTTGCGGTTGATCTATTTTTAATACTTATATATTTACAGCATAAGAACGAAATTTTCACTGATATTGTTAAAGTATTATAGTTTGTTTACTTATCGTGTTGTTTAGTTTTGTTAGTATAATGATGATACAATTTTGCTATTTGGTGAGTATTCTCCAAGAGAGTCGATTAAAATTCTGGTGTTATTTTCCTAAAAGTGGTAATAAAATACTAAAAAATTGGTGGTATTTTTGTCTGGATTCTATTTGACACAGCTAAATTATTTTTTATATTTTTTTTGATAAAAGCAGTTCAGTCTACACTATTAACAATTTTCTATTAGTTTATTCTGGAGCGTGGTGTTATAAATGGAATAAATACTTGTGTGTCAACATGTATCGTGTATTTTTCTCTATGATTTTTGTATATTTTATTGACGATACACGAGTATCAACACCTCAATAAATATACTGAGGTCTTAGAGATTTATCATCATCAAAACGGTGTTAACTTTGTGAGATATTATATGTAAAAATGTAAATGTCTATATAAGTTTCATTTTATCATAATTAATCTAGATCTTTATTTAGTACATGCTTATTCTGAGGTAAAATGTAAAATATTCAATAGAATAACAGTGATTGCTAATATCGTCATTAAATCGTGATAACACCTGGTGATGCAGTACATCTATTATAGATCATGTAATATATTTACTTAATTACATTTTTATTGATTATATTTAAACTTACAATTTGAGTAGAATATTTTCAGCACAAATTGATATGAAGAATCAAATTCAATTAAGTTTAAATTATGTTATATTTTACGTTGAATAGCACAAAAAGTCGGACGTTAATGTGTGACAATGCGAATGACTGTTATTATAATTATTAATTATATAAGATAATTTCTGCATCAGTATTGTAGTTTCTATTTTCATGAATTGATGTAACATAAACTCGGTAAACATATTAATGCTCTTTCTCTAATAGAGATCTTAGAAAAGTTATATATTTAAAAAGTACAAAAATACTAAAAACTCTTTTTTACGGATTATCAGGTAAAAATATTAAAAGAATGCGCGGAATGTAATGATGATTTAGATTTATTAAAAATGTCTAATTTAGGTTATTTATTTTTTAATTGTTAGCAAGAAATTAAAATATTATATTTGTTGAGTTATTTTATATTCCTTTTTGTTAATAGTTAAAAAGACATTCTAAAAAATTCTAAGAATAAACAGTATCTGTATTTTTTGCGGTGAGGAGTAAATCGAGGTTCTTTATTAATAAAATGTAATATCAGATAAAATTCTTTGATAAGAATAATATGTAATTCTCATCTAATCTTACAAAGTTTAAAAATTTTTTAAAAATGATAACAATTTAGCGTAATTTGATTTAAGTTTTTTTGGATTTATTGTTTTTTATCTAATTTTTATTGATTTTTTATTGAAATATTTTTATAAAAAGTTGAGTATATTCATTTTAATTTTAATATCTTCTTTTTCTTATATTTACTAAGATGTACTTTTGTATACTCTACTAATTTATATATCAGTGTTGTACTTTAATGTAGTTCTTATACTATTATAGTATTGATTTTATGTTCCACTGCTAGTGAAAAGTTTTTTATTATCTATTTCTTGATATATAAAATCCTACAAAGACTAAACTACCATAGTTTATTATAAGTAAAATCAAAACGCATTTAACGTGCTGTTTATTTGTTCTGTTTAAAATTGTGACAGTTTAAATTTTTTATAAAATAGCTTTTATTGTGACTTAATTCGTATAATCATTTCTTAGCTAGGTATGTAGTAAGTTAAACGATTTTTCTTTGCATGTTCGCAATGTTGATTATTTTTTTGTCTTTTACATAACAAGCAGGATCGTTATTATAATTGCTACATTTCATTTCTTGATCAATGTGATTATTTTGAAGCACGTGTGTAAAATTATCATTTCGTTTAGATGATTTGTATTGATATATATTATTACATAAATCACATTTTGATATAGTTTTAATTTATTGAATTTATTAGCATTGTAAAGATATTTTTGCTCTTTGAATTATTATGAATCCAAAGTAATTAGTTGTGAGACATTCTATGTTTTATATCACGACTCGTGATGCTCTCTATAAAATACTTTAGTATTAACACTTAGTTATAATAATAGAATAGAGCTTTAAATCTTATTTTTAATAATATAAGATTTTATGTTTTTATTCATTTTATTTGTGGTTGACGCTATCTGATACCATATTATTTTTTTAAATTACTTTACTTGGAATATCATCAATGAGCATTTTGTTTATTTTTATTAGAAATATTAATTAGTTCATTATTCTTATAGTGGGATACGTTCTATTTTTTTTGTTGTTATTTTTAATTAAATTAATAATGAAATAATTTCACTGGATTTATAAAACAAGTTTTAAAGAAACTCACTATTATAAAACTTCAATTATTTTATTTACTTTGTTTTAGTGCATCTGAATATGGTGATGCTAAAACACAAAGAGATTGATAAAGTTCTTGTGTAGTTTTTTTATTTTAGTGTTAGACTATCTAGGTAATCTTATCAGAATTACTGTATTGTAATTAAAATGTACAGAGTTTATTTTAAATCAGTATTCTTTTTTATTTAAAAATAAATACCATAAAACTCATCAATAAAGATATTTTTGAATAAAAAATGATTTTACAATGCAAAATATATATTGTATTACATTTAGGATTGTAAAAACATGCTATACTGTTTCAGTTATATAT
The DNA here is from genome assembly GCA_020541205.1 of Candidatus Hartigia pinicola. Taxonomy (GTDB): domain Bacteria; phylum Pseudomonadota; class Gammaproteobacteria; order Enterobacterales; family Enterobacteriaceae; genus Hartigia; species Hartigia pinicola. The sequence continues at coordinate 1,968,494 of CP048208.1, read as the reverse complement.
TTATTAATGTCTAATAATAGAAGAGGTATACCATATTTAGTAATATAAACACCATTTAAGTATTTTGTTAGTTATTAAACAGTTTTAAATAGTAACTATGAAATAAATATGATTGGTGTTTTTAAAAAAATGATATAGTTATGATAATGATGGTAAATAATAACGAAATCTTCGTTGACGTTATTTATTTATAGTAGATGTAAAATCACAAAAAAATCTTAATTAATATATAATATATGTGTATTTTAGTTACTTTTTATTTGAAATCTAGTTTCTAGATGGGATGAATCTATAAATAGATTTACGTCATATCTTAACTTTTAAAACGATAAATTTATAAAATATTCAAAAGACACTTTAGAGGATAAGTGTAGTATTGTAATTTTAATTAACTGTTTAAAATTCAATGTTTTAAAACTATTGAAATTATTCTTGAGGTATTTGAAGTATTATTTAGTTTTATTACTGATCGTATATAAGTCACTCTTTGTAAGATAGTTTTTTCTCAAATAATAAAAACATTATTTATTTGTTGTATTTATATTTTATAATAACACCTTTGAGGTGTAAGTATTGTTATTATCACTTCTTAAAATCTAAATAAATACCTACATAACACCTACCATTGTAATAAAAGTTTATGATCAAGTGGTCTGCATGAAGTACTTATAAATACATTAAGTTAAACAGTATAAAACAAGTTTAGAATCTATTTAGTATTTTTGTGTAAAAAATAATAACGCTAGATCAGTCATTATAAGATAAATATTAAAATTTTTCATTATTCTTTAAAAATTTATTAATTTTTTAATGAAGATAAAGCCTATTTTTAAACTTAATGTATGGGATCAAATTAAAAATTTAAAGTATATTTGTGTATTATGATGGTGATTTTGGTAATATATAATATACAGTATTTATTAATACTTACTTGTATTAGTAATATTTAATAAAAACACCGTTTTAGGATGCAAAGTTTTTATTGAGAATATAAACCATGCAAGTTCTTTTATTATATTATCGTTTGTTATGGTGAATTTTACAAAAGGAGTCTTAATTATTTATAGAAATATATCTTTTATATTAAAAATACTTATTAGTATTACAGTTTTTCATGGTCTTTATTGATATTCTTAATTCTTTCTTTATTAAAATGATAAAAATTATGTGAGTATTTTGATTAGTATTGATATTTAAATTACCAACTAAATATTTTCAATTCCGCTTGAGAAAATTTAGTTTCATTTTGATATTTAAAAAATAAAAAAATATTAATCTGTTAGCGTGTGTGTTTGTGTAAATATTATTGTAACTCAGTTACTAGTAATTAATTATAAGCATATATCAGATAAAAAATCTTATAAAATTAAGTTTTAAGATATTGTAACTTTTTACCAATAAGTATTTTTTTGTAAAAATCTTCTTTGATTTTTTTTACTGCTATATGATTTTTATATTTTATTTAATATATTAAATAATAATATTGCCATCAAGTTTTAAATAGATTTATATATTTTGCGTTGTAGTTATGTCTTGAAAGTTTATTATTGAATTATAAGTAATCACTTTTGAACAAAATCGCTCGTTATGTTGATGAATTTTTAGTGATTATGATTTTATTATAGGTCATTCAATTATTTATAATACTCTGATTATGATCGGAAATCAAAGTATTAGATAATAAAAGATTGAAATCTTATAAAATATAAATTACTAAAAATATAAAATAAAATATGTTATAAAGCAAGATGTGTTAGTGATAAGAAAAATTAGTGAGTTGTTAAATAAAATTCTGGATAAAATAATAAACATTAAAAATGAAGGCGGTAAAGTGTTTTATATTATATAATATATTATACTCACACCGACTCAGAATGAGTGTTGGTATTACTACATAATACTTTTCTTGAAATGATAAAGATTTTCTAGAAGGAGCGATGCAGTTATTAATTTATGGTAGCAATAAGGATTGAATATTAATAACAATATCGTTAAATCGGTATTTTATTTTTTATTTAAGGTAAAATATTTTTTCTTAATTTGATAGTATAGTAAACATGTTTTGATTTTTATAGTTTCTTTATAATTGCTAGTAATATCATATCAATCCTAACTATTCTCATCTGTTTTATTAATTATATTATTATAGTAAAGATCAAGTAATAATTTAAATTATTTTTATTGTATAATAAAAATATAAATTCGATGAAATTAAATGATTAGTTATTGTGTTGTAATTATATATAGAATATGAATAGTTAAATAACTTCATTAATAAATTTCTATATTATATCACTATTTATTAAGTACTCATTAAGTATTTTAAAAAATATAATTTTAAGTTTTGATTTAAGTTTCTGTTGTTAAAGGTATCAATGAAATTATGTATAATTTTTATAAACAATAAAATTTACTATTTTTAAATGAATTTACTACTTAATTATGACTTACATCTCTAAAAAATTTAACATATTTAAAATATTATTATGAAGCATATTATTATATTCAAGGAGAACAATCTTCTCTTGATATAATTGTTATATTAGTGTTATAGATTGTAAGTACTGTAAGAAGTTATGTATTTTATTTGATGATAAATATTTGATTGAATCAGAATTCAATATAATTATTTAGTGCAGTTTTAATATGAAAAATAAAAAAAGCTTTTATATGAAGTGTATAAACAAAATAAATTTTATATCGCCTATTTATTAGATATCAATAAGAAATGTTATTATTTTTATGTTTCTTATTTTTGAGAATAAATATAATTTCTATTTTAGTTTTTACTGAAAAAAGTATATTTTATTGCTGTTTAAGTAGATTTTGTTATTTTTAGTGACTCAAGAACCCTGTTAGTTATTGTGATACAGGATTGTATTGATCATGTATATCCTCTTATCAATGCAATGAAATATTTTTACTTTGATGAATATTGATAGCATATCTTTACGTATTAAATTTTTAAAATATTAAAAATTTTTATATTTATAAATTTATAGAACTGAACCTCCTTATAATATCATGACTTATGATTAAAATTTATATTACACATAATGCTAAAGGTTTTCTTCTCTTTTAAAAATATTCTTTAAAATATGATCATTTTAAAAATTTACACTTTTTACGTAAGATTTAATAGTCAAATGCACTTTCGAGTAACTAAAGTATATTCTTTATGTTATTGTTGTATGTCTTTAAATTAATTTCTATTAAATGTTATTTTAGATTTTTTTCAAAAATTATATATTAATAGTTTATATTTGTATAAAAAGAAACCGTTAGAAATAGAGTTAAAACTATTTTGAGGGTATTAAAATATAGTTTATGAAAAACTACAATAAAAATAAAAATTATTTCACTAAAACATATGATGCTTATAATTAATATTATATTTAATTAAATTATACTCATAAATGGTGACAATACCAATTAAAGCGCATGGATTATTTTTAATGTTTAAAAAAATTTCTTATATTAAATGTTTATCAATAAAATATTTATAATTCAAGAAAAAGATTTTAGATAGTGTTTATCATATACTGAATATATATAAAGTAGTGCACATCAGGCACTCTATGTTTTTTACTATTGTTTATAAGTATATAATATTAAAAGATTTTTATAAAAAAAATAAAAAATAAAATTGTGTTATTCGTTACATTGCTTATTATTACTTTCAGTAATAATTTTATTTTTTCTACAAAAATATTAAAGAATGTAGTTTATTTTTTTAAGAGCATTAATATATTTGTTCAGAACAAAGCGTATAGATTCTGAGATTAAATTTTTAGTTTCGTGAATTTGTTTAGGATTATCTTTAATATCAGTATGAGTAAAATATTAATATTATTTTAATAGAATAAAAGTAGTATAAATAACTTTTGTATAATGTTAATTGTTAATAACATTATTATTAATCATCTTATTATTTTTATTTCGATTATTCTATAGTCTTAAAAATAGCACTATTATTTTTTTACGATATAGGCGAGTAATTTTAAAGAACATTAAAGCATGACATATTACAAATATAAATATCTATTTTATATCAAGACTGTTATTAGATGCTTATATTTTATTAAACTTTATTAGATTAATAATTTTGATCAATATTTAATCTTATAAAAGTGCATTCTCTATAATTCAATTTAAATTTTATTTCTTCGAAATAATTTTTTTTGAACATTAAGATAAGGAATACTTCTATTCTATAATTTGTTTTACTTATTTAACATTCACATTGTCTATCCTATTTTTTTTAAGTTACTTTCTTTTTCATCAACACAGTTAAGTGAAATACTTACTTCTAATTAGATATTTATATTTTACTGGATGATTTATTCATCATCAAAGTTTTTATGTTACTTTTATAATCCCATTTAGGATCTTTAATACCACTATTTTTTTGTAGTACATAATCTTGAAGAACAAAAAGAACATATTTTGAAAGTATTAAAAGCGCTGGTACGTTAAAAACAATTAGCATAGCAGCAGAAAAGTCAACAAGTTCCCAAATCGTTTCGACTGGAATTATTCCACAAATCATAACTAAAGAGCAACAAAGGATACGATAGAAGTAAGTTGCTTTATTATTATTAATAATCCAGTGCAAATTCACTTCGCCATAATAAATATCTGCAATAATAGATTTAAAACCAAAAAGTACCATTGCAACAAAAACGACATGTTTCCCCCAGTCACCTATGCCAAGATTAAATGCAGTCTGAGTAAGTTCAACGCCTGTTTGACCGCTATTTAAAGCTCCTGTAAGAAGAATAGTCAATGCGGTACAGCTACAGATAATCATAGTAGTAAAAAATGTACCAAACATAGCCGAAAAACCTTGTGTGACAGGGTGATTGACTACAGCCGTAGCGTGCATACTTGGTGTTGTGCCGTTTCCAGCATCATTGGAAAATAAGCCACGAGCAACTCCATATCGGAAAGCCATATAAATAGTATAACCAGCAGCGCCTCCTGCTGCAGCATTAAAATTAAAAGCTGATTTTACAATTAGTATTAAAATAATAGGTAGTTCTCTGAAGTTTAGTAATATAATAAACAGTGACAAACTAATATAACTAATAGACAAGAACGGAACGAAAAAAGCAGAAAAATCACTAATACGTTTAACTCCACCAAAAATAATAACTGACACTAAACTTACAAGTATTACACTTATCCATAATGGATTAATGTCTATAACTCCTTTTGTTGCTAATATAACTGAATTACCTTGAACCATAGGATAAAAAAAACCCATACTAATAATCATACTTATTGAAAATGCAATTGCTAATGGTTTGCAGTTAACACCTTTTGATATATAGTAAGCAGGCCCGCCAGAGTATGTGCCATCTTTATTACTTTCTCTAAATAAAATAGCAAGTGTAGCTTCAGCAAAACTAATTCCCATTCCAAGAAGTCCCGTTACCCACATCCAAAAAATAGCACCAGGTCCTCCAGATGCTAAAGCACTTGCAACGCCTACTAAACTACCGGTGCCAACTTGACTACTTAATGCTCCGCAGAGTGCGCCAAAACCAGATATATCTTTTTCATTAACTGATTTTTTTTTATCCGTCAATACGCTAAATAGCTGTCGAAAATAACGTATTTGCGGGAATGACAATCGGACAGCAAAAAAAATACCAGAGCCTAAAAGTAAACCAGCAATAAGCCATCCCCAGAATACATTATTTATTGATTGTAAAAATTCCATGTTTTCCTCTTAGTTTCTTTTATGGAGAGCGGTGCAATCATCTAATTGTTATCTCTATATTTTAAGGGTTATTTTTGAAATCATGCTATGATTTTAAAATTATTAACTTATGTTAGATAAATCCTTTGTTTATAAATATTTAATATAGTTGTTTTTTTAATCTTAATTAATAAAATTTGTAATTTCTATTGATGTCTAGAGTATAGCATAATTTTTTATGTAATTTATTTCCATAAAATTATAAAGAAATCTTAATGTCTTTAGTATTGAATACAGTTGAAACAAATAAGATATTTATTTTGGAATGTGGCACTGGATATTAAGATATACTTATGTTTCAGTAAATTTATTTTCTATAGAAAAAGAAATGTTTGCATAAATAATCACTATAGATTACATAATAATATTTTATATAAATAACTGTTAAATAAAGTACAAAAATATATATAGCACACTAAAACTACATTATGTACTATAATGATTAATCAGATACTATTTATAAGTTTTAATAGTGATAAATATTGAAAAGGTATTTTCTATTTGGTTGTTCAAGTCACTTGTAATTTTCTTAGGAAATAAATAGATTTTAGTTTACAATACAATATTGTGTAAATGTTATTTAGCTGTGAAATAGAATTCATTATTAATGTTATATTTTTATATTGTTTATGAAGCATTGTGTTTCATTTTTCCTCAGTCATCTATTGAAACATGTGTCAATCTTTCTTTTTTATTGATGAATTTTTAATAGATTAAGTATTATCATAATCACAATCCATAAGATTTATAGTGTTAACAATGAGTCAGTGCTAATTTTTTATAAATAGATGTTTGAAGTAAATTTTTTAATATAAAAATAACTTTTATATTTAATAGCTCAAAATATTAAAAAATCATTTTATACTAGAATTAGTGTTAGTGAAAATATAAGATTATTAAATTGTCTAGTTATGTTAAGATAAATTTTTTTTAATTTAAGTAATTTATATTGAAATTAAATTTTTAAATAAAATAAACTATCCACTTTAATAAGTATTAATCTAAAATATTTTAGATAAACTTTTATATTTTTTGAGAAAGTATTAATTTTTTATTTAATAAAGTAAATTTTTTTATTTAAGATAATGAATAATTTTAAAAATTAACATTTAATCCTTAAAATTGATCACTAATGTTTTTATTGAAAATATAAAATTTTTTAATTGTATTTATAAAATGTACTTAATGAATGAATTTAATTTTAAATAATTAATCTTTCGATTTGTTAATAAGTAATAAGTAACAAGTAATAAGCAATAAGTAATAAGTTATAAGCCATACATTGTTATATATTTTATTTGTATTTATATTTATAATTTTCATTATATTTTTATATTTAACTTAATAAAGATAAAAGTATCAATTACATTTTAATAAAAATTTTATTACAAAAGAAATATAAATAACTATATACTATGATATATTCATCATCTTCTAATAATTAAGAATAAATCAACTAATTTATTATAAAATAGTTATTAAAATATTTGAAATGTCAATGATGTTAGTTACTTAATTATTATAATTATTAGTTAAATTTAATAAAATCAACTTGAAATTATTGTAAGTAATTACAATGATTTTAAATCATAAAGTAAGTAAAATATATTTATTATGTAATATAAGATTGTAATGTTATTTATTTTTATAATATAAAAATTTATTATTTTTAATAATTTTATAAACATCAAATATATATAAATATATTACACTAATATTTAGTGAAATTGATATTAGTTAAATTTTATATAACTAATAAGTATATTTTTATGATATATATTCTATATATTTATCGGTTATAATTGAAATGATTTTTTAATTTATACGTAATATAATTGATATTACTTAATTTGTTTACTAATATAAAAATATTAAAAATATTATAATTTTATGTAATTATTTATTTAATATTTTAATATTATATAATCTATATGTTATTCAACTTTACATTTTTATTGATATAATAAATATATTAGTCAGACAATTTTATATTAAAATAAAATTTGTGTAAGTTTCAGATACGGATTTAAATTAACATTTTTGTATAATATGGATAATTTAAAATTTTTATTATAAAAATTTATAAATAGTGAGTAATATATGTTGGAGAGAGAAAATCTAATAAATATTTTAATTATATATTCATAACAATATGAAGAGTTAAATAATGTTCTTAAAACCTTTTTTTATCAAGCTAAAATCTATAATACTAAAAATACATTATAATAGATGTTAAAAATGATATTATATAATTTAAATAATAGAAAAATTATATTATAATAAAATTTTTTCATTATTTTTAGTATACAAGTATGATTTTCTTGACTAAAAATAATCTTAGTAAATAGTTATAAGATGATCAGTTCACTGTTTTTGATAAAACATATTATACACCTTACATAATAGTTAAAAAGTAACATCTTCGTAGGTTTTTAAATTTTACTTCTAAACGTCACGGAATGAAACGTGTATGTAATTATTAAGAAAACATTAAAACATATATACAATTATAAAAAGTATATGAATATATTCTTATAGAATATGTTAATTTTGTAATTTTTTGTATTTCTGTAACACAATACAATATTTAATGCTTGCATAAATCTTTAAATGATTTTTTTTAAATTAATATAATAATTTTAAAATTTGGCGTATTTTATTTTTTGAAAATACGTAAGTTTGTTAATTTTTTTACTAGCACTAATTAAATCTTATGAAATCTAACATTAATAGAAATTCTATTAGATTTTAAAGATCGTAATTTTTATTAAGCAGTTATGTAACGTAATAATAAACCTAGTAATTAAAATAAACTGTAATGAACATCACTTCCTAAAATAAACTTTATTTAAATTAAGAATTTCAGTAACTTACTCAATTCTTAAAAATATTTTTTATTTAGATACATATTTAGGATATAAAGCACTACAGTTCTTTTTGAAAATATTTATTTCTGTAATCCAATGGTAATGATTGCAAATTCTTTCATAATACGTCGATATACTTCTCGTTTGAAAAAAACTACTTGTCTCACAGGATACCAATAACTAACCCACCGCCATCCATCAAATTCTGGAGATGTATTTTGATGAACATTGATATTTGATTCATCGCACTGTAGTTGTAATAAAAACCAACGCTGTTTTTGTCCGATATAAATCGGTTTTTTATCCCAACGTACTAAGCGTTTAGGTAATGTATAATGTACCCAATTACGAGTTGAAGCTAATAACTTGACATCCTGACTTTGTAAACCAACTTCTTCATGTAATTCACGATACATAGCTTGTTCTGGTGACTCCCTCAAGTTGATTCCTCCTTGAGGAAATTGCCATGAATGCTGACCATAGCGGCGGGCCCATAAAATTTGTCCTTGCCGGTTACAAATTACAATTCCTACATTCGGTCGGTAGGCATGATTATCGATCACCAGAGATTACCTCTATATCTAAATTTATAAGATTACTAATTATTTTATACATATATTAATTTGTAAATTTATATAGATAAAATCATTAAATTATCACTAGATCAATTATTCGATGATACAATTAAAATATATACTATGAGTTAGATAGATCAATTATAAATTAATAATCTTATTAAACGAAATAATATGTAGCATTACAGATATATCAATATAGTTTGCATATATTTACAAAAGTACTACAATGAAATGATAATTATTATAATAGATTACTATAATGTATTGCAGGCTAAAATTACTCTCTATTATCTGATTGAGAACATAGTAATATAGTATTTCATTTACTTTTTTACTCTGTTATTTCTTTCATACTCCTCTAAAATTTTTACTATATTAGTCAAGCTGAAAATTATGTAGTCTGTATTATATAATATATTATTTGTTCTGTTATTTAAAATAAAATCATATCTATAATTCTTAGATAGATTTTATTCTTATTTAAATTTACACTTGCATTATTTAAGTGTAATTTTTTTTCTCTTATGTAGGAAAGAATATGCTTAAAAATTCGAGAAATAAAGTGTTTATTATACTTATATATTTTTTATTTACACACTATGTACTTGCAGAAAAAGCTACGTTAACTGTCTACACTTATAATTCGTTTACTTCTGAATGGGGACCTGGCTTGCAAATTAAAAAGAATTTTGAAGCTAAATGTGATTGCAAATTAAAGTTTGTTTCACTTGGTGATGGTGTTGCATTACTTAATCGTCTTCGCATGGAAGGAGAGAAAAGCAAAGCAGATGTTGTTCTAGGACTTGATAATAATTTAATTGATTCAGCTAAAAGCTCAGGGTTATTTGTATCGGCTGATATTAATACTGAAGTCATTAATCTACCTATTGAGTGGAAGGATGTGACCTTTATTCCTTATGATTATGGCTATTTTGCATTTATTTATGATACTAATAAAATTAAAGAACCACCAAAAAGTATGGATGAATTATTAAATAGTAGTGAACCGTGGAAAATTATTTATCAAGACCCTCGCATAAGTAGTCTAGGCTTAGGTTTAATATTATGGGTTGAAAAATTGTATGCTGATAAAGCTTCTGATGCATGGCATAAAATAGCAAGAAAAACACTGACTGTTACCAAAAATTGGAGTGAATCTTATGCTTTACTTTTAAAAGGTGAAGGTGATTTTGTATTGAGCTATACTTCATCGCCAGGTCATCAGATCTTTAATTATCAGAAAAATAATTATGCTGCTGCGTTATTTCATGAAGGGCATTATATGCATATAGAAGTAGCGGCGAGACTTAAAAATAGCTTGCAACCTGAGCTTGCTAAGCAGTTTTTAAAATTTATGTTAACGCCTGAATTTCAAAGCGTATTACCAGTAAGAAACTGGATGTATCCTATTCTTAATATTCCATTACCAGAAGTTTATAATTCGTTGTCATTACCAAAAAAATCTTTGCAATTTAGCTCAACAGAAGTTACCAAAGAACGTAAAAATTGGATTCGTTTATGGCAAAATGTCGTCAGTCGTTAATCAATTGGTCACTCTTACCAGGAGCATTAGCTTCCGGATTATTAATGACAGTAGCATTGCTTGTATTTTTTTCACTTTGGTTTTTTTCGCCAAAATTATCTATTAATGAAATTTTTAGTGATATTTACATTTGGCATGTTATTAATTTTACTTTTTTTCAAGCGTTCTTATCAGCATTTTTTTCTATATTTTCAGCCATCTTTCTTTCAAAAGCGCTTTATCGACGTAGATTTCCTGGAAGAATGTTATTTCTACAAATCTGTGCAATGACCTTTGTGTTACCTGTAATTGTTGTGGTATTTGGGATTTTATCTGTCTATGGACAAACAGGTTGGTTATCGCAATTCTTTCAATTATTTGGTTTGAATTATACTTTTAGTGTTTATGGCCTTCCAGGGATTGTGATGGCTCATGTTTTTTTTAATATGCCGTTTGCAACACGTATATTGCTGCAATCATTAGAAGATATATCAATAAAACAACGTCAAATTTCTTCACAGTTAGGATTAAATGAATGGCAAAAATTTCGCATTTTGGAATGGCCTTATATACGTAAACAGATGTTACCGACTGCTGCTTTGATTTTTATGTTGTGTTTTGTTAGCTTTTCTACAGTACTCGCATTGGGTGGAGGTCCAGCTACAACGACAATTGAATTAGCAATATACCAAGCATTAAATTATGACTTTGACCCTAGTCGCGCCACGCTACTTTCTTTAATTCAATTATTTTTCTGTATTACTTTAATGTTTTTAAGTAAAAAAAATAATACTTCATTTTTGATTAGTTATAGTAAACATAATTATTGGTGCGATCCTGCTGATAATTTATTTACTTGTCTTTACGATTCAACATTAATTATTACAGCCATTTTATTATTAATTCCACCACTTTTAGCTATTGTTATTGATGGGTTAAATAGTCAAGTTATTCAGGTATTCAGTCACGGTAGTTTTTGGCAAGCCACTTTAACATCATTATTTATTGCTATCTGTGCGAGTATTTTGTGCATTTTTCTGACGATGATGTTGTTATGGAGTAGTCGTGAATTATTTTTAAGACGCGCAATCAAACTGAGTCAAGCTATAGAAATAACCGGGTTAGTTATTTTAGCTATGCCTGGAATTGTACTATCAACAGGTTTTTTTATTTTTTTTAATGCAACAATCGGTATACCTCAATCTCCTTATATATTATTAATGCTTACCAATGCCTTACTTGCTATTCCTTATGCGATAAAAGTATTAGAAAATCCAATGAGAGAACTTGCTGAACGTTATAATGTATTGTGTTATTCATTAGCTATTACTGGTTTTAATCGTTTGTTTATGATTGAACTTAAAGTATTAAAAAAACCTATCTCGGAAGCACTCGCGTTTTCTTGTATAATCTCTATTGGTGATTTTGGTGTAGTTTCTTTATTTGGCAATGAAGATTTTTATACTCTACCTTCTTACCTTTATCAACAAATCAACGGTTATCGTATAAATGACGGTGCAGTAACAGCAATGTTTTTGCTTTTATTGTGTTTATGTTTGTTTTATTTTATTCAGAGCATGTTGAGCAAAGATCATGATTAAATTAAATCAACTAAACTACCAGTATGATAATATGAATATGTTTTTTGATTTTTCTATGAACTCTGGGGAGCGTGTGTCTATAATGGGACCTAGTGGCGCAGGAAAAAGCACTTTACTTGACTTAATCAGTGGTTTCAAATTTTCAACAAGTGGCTCGCTTCAACTAAATGGTAAAAATCATACTTGTACTTCTCCAGCTCACCGTCCAATATCTATGCTCTTTCAGGATAATAATTTATTTATGCATTTAACTGTACAGCAAAATATTGGATTAGGATTACACCCTGGTTTACGATTACATCAAGATCAAATAGAACAAGTTAAAAATATAGCTTTACAGTTTGGTCTTTTAAACTTTTGTAATAAATTGCCTAATCAACTATCAGGTGGTCAACGACAGTGCGTGGCACTTGCACGTTGCCTTGTCCGTCAGCAACCGATTTTATTATTAGATGAACCATTTTCTGGACTAGATCCTGCTCTGCGCAGTAAAATATTATTGTTAATTGACAACATTTGTAAATTGAAAGATATTACATTAATCATGGTTTCTCATAATATTAAGGATGCTTTACAAATCTCACCTCGTACATTAGTTATTTCTAATGGTGTTATTGTCTACGATGGTAGCACTCGTGAATTATTCTTAGGAAAAAGTTCAGCCTCTAAATTAATTGGAATTATAAAAAATATTATATAAACTATTAATATCTTAATATAGTAAGTGATTTTCATAATATTTTTATGTATTTCAGTCAGTATTGTTTACTGAAAAAATTATATGTTTAATTATAGCTAGATAGATATTTTAAAAAGCTTCATGCTCTTGGTTAGGCAATGACTAAAATATTTTTCAAAAGGTCTGGATATATTATTAGAATTAGTTAGATGTTATTTTTATGATCGTTAGTTACTGATTAAATATTATTTAGATAAATGAATAATATCACTCTATTCTGTTTTTTAAATTCTTTGAAAATTGATTGGAAATCTTTTCAAGATCATGATTTGGATATATTTTCTCACAATGAAAGACATTAAATACCGCTATGAGTCAAGATATATATTCATAGATTTAGCTTGTATTTCTAAACTGCTAAAATGTACACGCCACCGGGTATATCTTAGTTTATTTTATGTATTTTTTTTGTTTAATCAAAATATTTTTATGCTAAAATTTAATTCGTGCTAATTTTTTAGAAAAATATCGTATATTACTATTTTGAACTTTAAAAGAGGAACATAGTTAAAAAATAAACTTTCAGATCAGTGAGTAAGAACTGTAAATAGGTAACAAGTATTTTGGTTAGTGATAGTTAAAGCATTATGCCTATAAAACTTGTATGTTTATTTAAGGTTCATGAAGTATCTATGACACTTGTATAAGCAATAGATCTATATTTGAATTCTCATGAAATTAATATTAGTATGTGACAACTCTAGAAATAGGATTGTAATTAGAACAATTGTAGCTTGTATAAAAGATTCATTTTATGTTTGATTGCTGTTGTTAAAATACAAAAACGATATAAATTAAATAGTTCAAATAATATTATACTATACGCTATCCGCTAAATAGTTAAAATATAAAAAATTAATTTCTTTCTATTCCTGAAAATCTAATACTTAATTTTTTGTGTGTTATATAGAACTTTATTAATTTTAACAAATATTTTATAATACAATATTACCGTAAGATATGTAATTCGAAAACTAATGTGATTTTGTATACATAAAAATGTCTGCTAGTATTTCATTACTTTTTTTAAAATTATTTATTTGATGAAATGCATTTTTATTTGTAATTATTTTCTACATTTTCATATAGTAATATACGGTATTTTTAATGATGTGTAATGAATTTTCTTAGAAACTCTTATGAAAACTTTTATGAAAATATACAGTAGTGTTATAAAAGATTTTGTATGCATTAATTTTTTAGTGATTGATATACTCTTGATTTTTTAAAAAGATTTAAGTTATTAATTTATTTTTGCAAATAATATGCTTCTTTTAAGATTTGATTATCTTAATAAAATATATATAATAATTACGTTGAAAAATAATTTTTCATAGTATTTAAAATTTACATTAAATTTTTTTCGTTAGTAAGAGATAATTATTAAAAATTAATATTTGTATTAATTTTTATAACTAAGTAAACAAATTAGTTTATTCCTTAATTTTAAAGCCACCTACAATATATTTATGTTTTATGGATTGTTAGTTATATGTCTTTATTATATTAGAAGATATTTTATTTTAAGTAATTCAAAAATATACTCGATTCTATACTACTTCGTTATAGTTGCATCTTTATCAGAATGAATTAAAATATGTATTATTATTGTTAATCAGCTGAGTGAATTGTTGTTATTTTAGCTACAGTATATGAACATCATAACAGCATCTTATAAACTCACTTGTAGTTAAATGTTCTTCATACTACATTAGTTGATTATTGATATACTTTAATTAGTGAAATAATAATGTGAGTTTTATGTAAGAACGTACTTAAGCAGAGATTAAACATCTATTTTATGAAGATTAAATCAAAAATACTATATCTAAATATATTTAGATACATTAAGTTAACAGATAAAGAATTTTTAGAATTGTTATCTAATTTTTATTAAAAAATCAATTAAATAACATATTTTAATATGGAAAATATCTTTAAAAACTGAATATACAACATTGGTATATTAAACTTAGTGTTTTAAATAAAACTATCGATAGTTATAAAATCTGTTTAATTCATTATGAATTTATATTAAAAATATTGATTGTTCTATTTTTGTAGCACTTTATATATATTTGAAAATTTAAAGAGACTATAATATTTTGATAACTTAGTATATAAATTAATGTGTAATAACTGTATATTATTAATTTTCTTAGTTTATAGTATATCAATATAACTTAGGTATACACTAATTTTTATTTTCTACTTATAAAATTACTTTTACAGAAAGATTACTCAGTGTAGTATTTTATATATAAATTGATTAATTCAATATTTCATTACCATATATAACACTAACAGGGTATTTAGAAGTATAAATATTTTAAATTAATAAGTTATTTTTTATCAGTGTTTTTATTTTTAATTATTACAATCATATTTTTAAAATGAGTTAATAATGTGTTTTTCATCAACTGATACCTTTTTCTTAGTTTCTGTTATTTTTAACGTGAATTCTGTTTTCGTATTCAGGTTATCTAGATAATATTGTCTGATTTATGTGCGATGTATTATGTTCATTTTAGTTGATCTATAATCTATAAAATTCTGATTTTTTAAAAATATTCAACAAAGTTTATATTAAATATTATGTAATAACAATATCTTATTTATGTTGTAAATATCCTGAATAAATTACAATTTTACTTGATAATGTTTAGAAACTATTATAATTAAGTATTAACATTCTAAATTACTTAATAATTACAAAGAATGCTTTTTTACATTTTAATGTAAGTTTTTATAAGAAGTTTAGTGACAGTTAAAATAGAAAAGGCTTCAGTGATGTTAAAAATAACTACAGTAATCTAGCTTTATTTTAGTAAAATGTAAAATGGAGAGTAAGGTGATTGACCTTATATGAAGTTTACAATATTAATGTAAGTGTGTTTAATGAAGTATATATATTTGTTGCCCGGTTTAATAAATTAAATATATACATCGGTATTGCTATTCTTTATACTTTTTTAAATTTTTTAAAATTTTATCGTGTGTTAAGAAAAATCTTTGTTCATTTTATTTATTGTTTTTATCAGACAATATGATGTCTAATTGTGTTTTATTCGATGTTAATTAAAGTAAATGAAAAAGATCTTCACACAAACACTTGAGATAACTAAGTTAGTGAGATTAAAAATTATACTCAATCGTGCGCATTCCGTAATTTTTAAAATTCTTAGCAGATAGATTTACATTATTATATTATTATTCTTTTTTTAGTATATAATCAAATGCACATAAGTTTTATATGATGTTGGCGAAATATCATTAAGTAAGTAAAAATTTAGTCATTGACTGGCTTTGCTTAATATTGACGGAACTACATGTTTAATGATGAAAAGAAATTATCCAACAACATTCAATGCTATACTATTGGCGCTTATTTATAGTCAACAAGCATACGCTAATCTCTCAGAACAATGTATGCTTGGTGTTCCTGTTTATACCAAACCAATAATTCAAGGTGAATCTAGACAGTTATCTATAAATATTACAGCTAAAAATGCTCAAGGAGCATATCCTAACATTGTTGAATATAAAGGTGATGTTAATATTCAACAAGGCAATAAAACTTTAACTGCAGATAAAGTCAAACTAACACAAACACATTTAAAACGTGAAAATCCAATCTATAAATTTATTGCTATTGGTAATGTTCATTACGATGATCCACAAATTATTTTACAAGGTCTTTCCGCTTGCTACAATTTACATAATCAGAATATAGATGTAGATAATGGTAGCTACATGATAGTGGGTCGTCAAGGTCGTGGTGATGCTAAAAAAATAAAAATTAGAGAAAAAAATCGTTTTGCTATCATGAAAAATAGTACTTTTACTACTTGTTTACCTGGTAATAAAAACTGGAATATTGTTGGTTCTACAGTTATTGTAGATCGTGAAAAAGAAGTGGTTGAAATTTGGCATGCACGTTTCTATCTTGGTGATATTCCAATGTTCTATAGTCCATATATGCAATTTCCAATCGGAAATACTCGACGTTCAGGTTTTTTAATTCCAACTGTGAACTATTCTAAAAATGATGGATTAGAGATCTCGCTGCCTTATTATTGGGATATAGATTCTAATTATGATCTTACGATTACCCCACAATTTATAACGCACCGTGGTATTAAGTTAAATAATGAGTTTCGATATTTACTGTCTGAATATACAGGAACAATAGCTTTTGATTTTATTAATCGAGATAGAGTATATTTCAAACATAAAGAAAATGGCAGACGTGATTTTCGAAATAGTAATGCTCGATGGTTATTCTCCTGGCGTCACTCGGGTATTTACGATAACCATTGGAATATTAATGTTGATTATACCAAAGTGAGTGATCGCCAATATTTGACTGATTTTAATTCGCAGTACGGTAGCACAACAGCTAGTTATGTGACTCAAAAATTCAGCACTGGCTATACCGCTGAAAATTGGAATGCTACCTTATCGTATAAACAGTTTCAATTTTTTCTAGATGACTTGAACAAACGTGCTTATAAAGCAGCACCACAGTTAGATTTTAATTACTACAAAAATCACTTAGGTTTTTTTGATTTTCGTACTTACGCACAAGCTTCACGCTTTACTAGCATAGGTAAAAATAATCCAGATGCTACTCGTTTACATATTGAATGTGAACTAAGTGCACCATTATCAAATGACTGGGTAAACATCAACAATAGTCTAAAGCTTTTAGCAACTCATTATAATCAAGAGATTCCTAATGAGAAACAAAATGAAAAATTAGCTAAAAATGTAACACGTGTCTTGCCGATGTTTAAAAGTGATCTAAAAGTTGTTTTTGAACGTAATCTTTTTGATAATCGTTATTTTGTTCAGACCTTAGAACCTCGTGTTGAATATCTTTATATTCCGTATAAATGTCAAAATCATATTAATAATTACGATTCTGCTATTTTGCAGTCTGATTACACTGGATTATTTCGTGATAGTATATACAGTGGTCTTGACAGAATTGCTTCTGCAAATCAGTTGACGACCGGTATAACAACACGTATTTATGATAAAACACTCACTGAGCGTTTTAAATTTTCTATTGGGCAAATCTATTATTTAGAGCGATTACGAGCAGGAAATAAAGATTTACACATTGATGATAAAGGTAATACTGGTTTGTTGTTATGTGCAACCGACTCTTCTTGGCGTATTAATGATAACTGGGGTGTTCGTGTAGGTCTGCAATACGATCATCGCTTAGGTAGCGTTACAATGGGTAATGCAGTCACTGAATATCGTGTTGATTCTGATCGTTTATTACAATTAAAATATCGTTTCGTTGACTCTAATTATATTCAAGAAACTTTTTATCAAGACGCAAGTATTGCTTCTTCTAACGTATCACCTGAATATCAACAAGGAATATCACAAATTGGCGCGGTATTAAGTTGGCCCTTGAGTGAACGCTGGGGTTTCATAGGTTCGTATTATTATGATACAAAACAACAGCAATCTTTTAGCCAGATTATTGGATTACAATACAATACTTGTTGTTGGGCGTTCAATATTGGCTATGAACGTAAAATTATTGGTTGGCAAAATAAAAAGTTTAATAGCGAATATGATAATAGATGGACGTTTAATCTTGAACTTAGAGGTTTAAATAATCATCATAGTTTTAGTAGTCAGGAGATGCTTAGTAGAGGTGTGATACCTTATCAGCAAGCGTTTGAACAATAGATATAAGTGAATTTAACTATATTTCAATATTAAAAAAATTATTTCCATAAAAATCCTAGTAAATATAGGTAAGTATATGATTTTGATTAGTTGATTTATGTGATTGATTTACAGTATACATCATAATTTTTGAAATATAAGATATATTGTCTATTTTTGAAATAGACAATAAAACTGCTTTAAGGTAAGAATTTAACTTAATTGATGGGATTATTATGAATTATTGGGAGAATTTTATTCTTGGACTCATATTTGCAAGTATGACTGTATTAGCTGCAGCAGAGCAAGTAGATAAAGTGGTTGCTATAGTTAATAATGAAGTTGTATTGGAAAGTGATATACAGAATATACTAAACAGAGTAAAATTTAATGCACGTCATACTTCTCAAAAAACTTTTAATGATACATTGCTTAGGAAGCAGATCCTTGATCATTTGATTATAGACAGCATAATACTGCAGACAGCCAAGCAAATGCAAATTGATATTCCTGAAAAAATAGTTAATGACACAATTGTTGATATTGCACATCAAAATAATTTAACTCTTGAAAAAATGAAAGCGCACTTAAAAACAGACGGAATTACAATGGAAGAATATCGCCGTGACATTCGTAAAGAAATACTAATTGCAGAGGTACGTAATAACGAAGTGCGTCGTCGAGTATCAATTCTACCTAAAGAAGTTGAACTATTAGCAAAACAGATTAGTGCTCAACCTGCTTATCAAACTAATGTTAATTTAAGTTATATATTAATTCCATTACCAGAATATCCAACTTCAGAAAAATTACAACAATCACATGAAATAGTTAATAAAGTGATGAATGAATTAAAAAAGGGTATTAGTTTAAATCGACTTTCCATTACTTCTTCCGTAGAGTCACAAAGATTAAAAGTGATTAAGATGGGTTGGTCTAACTTACAAGATCTACCTTCTATTCTTTCTAAAGCATTACAAAACTCAAAAAAAAATGACGTTATTGGACCTATTCGATCTAATTTAGGTTATTATGTTCTACATGTTGATGACATTAAAAGTATAAATAATACTACTTCTGTTACTGAAGTTAAAGTTCGTCATATCTTACTTAAGTCATCACCCATACTGAGTGATATCCAAGCGTATCAAAAACTTACACAGATTTGTCAAGATATCTATAGTGGAAGAATTACTTTTGAAAATGCTGCGAAAAAATTTTCTGAAGATCTAGACAGCGCACTAAAAGGTGGTGATTTAGGTTGGAATATGGCTGAGATCTATGATCCAGTATTTCGTGATGCGTTAATTAAACTGAAGAAAGGTGAAATCAGTCGTCCTATTTTATCTAAATTTGGTTGGCATCTAATTCAATTACAAGATACGCGCAATATTGATAAAACTGATTCTGTACAAAAAAATCAAGCTTATCGTTTACTGTTTGATCGTAAATTTAACGAAGAATCAAAAAGTTGGGTTGAAGAACAAAAAGCAGCAGCATACATTAATATTATCGATGCCGATTCATGATCAATCTAATAATGAAAAAAATTAATAAACCCATTGTTATAACTCCAGGTGAACCTGCGGGGATAGGTCCAGAACTTCTAATTCATCTTATTCAAGATTTTTGGCCGGTACAACTTGTTGCTTGCGCTAGTCCTGAATTACTTTTGCAACGAGCTCAGCAACTCAATCTTCCTTTAATACTAAAAACTTACACTTCAAGTTGCATTAACGATGCACATTATCCGGGCGTTCTATCGATTCTTCCTATTCGCTTAAATGCACCAGTTAAGGTGGGTAAATTAAATATTGTTAACAGTAGTTATGTTATCAATACTCTCTCCAGAGCTTGTGATGGTTGCTTGCATGGTGAATTTTCCGCAATTGTAACAGGACCTGTACATAAAGGTATCATTAATGATGCTGGAATTTTATTTAGTGGCCATACTGAGTTTTTTGCTAATAGAAGCCTATGTCGCCGTGTTGTTATGATGTTAGCGACAGTAAAACTGAGAGTAGCATTGGCTACTACTCATATTCCATTAAAAGAAGTTTCTGACGCAATTACACAACAAAGTTTACGAGATGTAATTAGTATATTACATAATGAGTTGCAAACTAAATTTAATATTAAACAACCTAATATTTATATTTGTGGGTTAAATCCTCATGCAGGTGAGGGTGGGCATATTGGAATGGAAGAAATTACAACTATTATACCTGTCATAAAATTTTTACAGGAAAATGGTTTAAATTTAATTGGCCCTTTGCCTGCTGATACTCTATTCCAACCTAAATATTTAAAAAATGCAGATGTAATTCTTGCAATGTATCACGATCAGGCACTTCCTGTGTTAAAATATCAAGGTTACGGTGAAGCAGTAAACATAACGCTAGGTTTACCTTTTATTCGTACCTCTGTCGACCATGGGACAGCGTTAGAACTAGCAGGTACAGGTCATGCTAGTGTAAGTAGTTTTATTGCTGCTTTAAAGTTAGCGATTCAAATGATATCTAATATTCATGAATAATCGAGTGTATCAAAGACACCTTGCCAGAAAACGTTTTGGGCAGCATTTTTTAATTGATCAGTATATTATTAATAGTATTATCAATGCGATACACCCACAACCTGATCAATCTATTATAGAAATCGGTCCAGGACTTGGAGCACTAACTGTACCTGTGATTAGTCGAATAGATAAGATGACAGTTGTTGAGATTGATCATGATCTCGTTTTTCGCTTACAGATGCATCCTAAATTAAAAGAAAAACTAACCATTATACAGCAAGATGCTATGACCGTGGATTTCGATAAATTAGCACAAAAAGCGACTCAGCCTTTACGCATATTTGGTAGCTTACCTTATAATATTGCAACCTCTTTAATTTTTTATTTATTTACTTTTATTAATGTAATTTTTGATATGAATTTTATGTTACAAAAAGAAGTAGTTGATTGTTTAATCTCAGATTCTGATAAAAAAACCTATAGTCGTTTGAGTGTGATCGCACAATATTATTGTCAAATTATTCCTATATTAGACGTTCCACCTACTGCGTTTTCTCCAGTACCAAAAGTTAATTCAACTGTAGTTAAAATGATTCCTTATTCTAAAAAACCATATCCACTTAAAAATATAAAATTTTTAAATATTATTATTAAACATGCTTTTAGCCAGCGTCGTAAAACCATTCGAAATAGTTTGGGTGATTTATTTAGTATTCAACAGTTGGCTGAACTTGGTTTTGATACTAGTATGCGTGCTGAAAATATCTCAGTCAGAGCTTATTGCAAAATGGCAAATTATTTAGAAAATTTATCTAAACGTACTAAAAATATTGAGTTTATATAGATCATGAATTCATTTTTTCTTATTAAGAACAAAAATAGAGTTTGAGTGATTTAGTAACGTTAAAATAATGTAATATTAAACTATAAGGATCTAATTTAATTTAAAAGGAGACGTTATGCTGAACGAACCTAACGTAAGCATTCAAGTTCGAAGTGTCTACATAGAGAGTCAATCGCGAGTAGAAATTAATCGATATCTTTTTGCTTATACTATATCTATTTGTAATTTAGGTCGAGAAGCAATACAACTAATCAGCCGTTATTGGTTAATCACTAATAGTGCCGGACATAAAACAGAGGTACAAGGTGAGGGTGTTGTTGGTGAACAACCGGTTATTCAACCAAATAAAATGTACCGTTATACTAGTGGAGCTATACTTGAAACTCCAATGGGCATAATGGAGGGGTATTATGTTATGTTAAATAGTCAGGGTAAAACTTTTCACATTGATATTCCTGCGTTTCGTCTTGCTATACCTACTTTAATTCATTAATTATGTCGACATATATAATTGGTGATGTGCATGGTTGTTATCGTGAACTACGAGCATTACTAGAACAAGTGAATTTTTCTCCAAAAAAAGATACTTTATGGCTGACTGGGGATTTAGTTTCGCGTGGCCCTGAATCACTTCAAGTACTTCGCTATATTAAAAGTATTCATTCTTCAGTACGATTAGTTTTAGGTAATCATGATCTACATCTTCTTCGTGTTTACTGCAAAATCAGCAAAAATAAACCAAAAGATCATCTTGATGAGTTACTCAATGCCTACGATATAGAAAATTTAATTAATTGGTTGCGGTGTCAACCGCTCTTACAAATTGATGTAAAAAAGAAAATAATTATGGCGCATGCAGGAATTACTCCTCAGTGGGATCTTGATATTGCGTGTGCATGCGCAAGAGAAGTTGAATCTGTTTTATCAAGCGATGCTTACCCGTTTTTTATTAATGCTATACATGGAGATATGCCTAATACTTGGTCAGGAAATTTAACCAGATTATCTCGCTTACTCTTTAGTACTAATGCATTAACTCGTATGCGATATTGCTTTCCTCACGGGGAATTGGATATGGTATGCAAAGAAATCCCTAAAGAAGCTCCGTCACCATTAAAACCATGGTTTTTACTTCCT
This sequence comes from Candidatus Hartigia pinicola, assembly GCA_020541205.1. Classification (GTDB taxonomy): domain Bacteria; phylum Pseudomonadota; class Gammaproteobacteria; order Enterobacterales; family Enterobacteriaceae; genus Hartigia; species Hartigia pinicola. Next base: position 1,945,233 of record CP048208.1, on the reverse strand, counting down.
AATAAATTGCCTGAAGGGTTTTTGATTTTTTTTGGTCATTGGTCTTCATTAGAAAGTGATCAAATCCCAAAATATGTTTATGGATTAGATACAGGTTGCTGTTGGGGTAGGGAATTAACATTGTTTCATTGGGAATGTAAAAAATTTTATCACCAAAAATCACAACAAAAATGTCGAAAACATTAAATTACTGATTACTTTTATAAGGTCTTTATATCTAAAAAATTTAAAATTAAGATAAAAATAAATTGTTCTTGTAAAGGAAATTTAAGATTATATATATTTATATAACATGAGTCACTAAAAAACTGTTTAGAATTTTTTATGAAAATAGTTTTAATGTGCTAATAAATATAGGCTGGTATTTTAATACTTTTACTGTGTTGTTACATTTTTGTATAAGATAACATCCATTAACTATTAAAGAATTTTTATTCTTAATATTTTCTTGATATTATTTTTATCACTATAATTACATGAATAACCCTTTAAGTGTCTACATTCATATATATGATATAATTTTGAAAATTTTACCTGCGTCTTTTGTTGTTTTACTAAATTAAATATTTGATTATTAACGATTTTTTAATTTAAAATTGTAATAATCTTTTTAGTATTTAAACTTATACTAACATAAATGTTGTTACAAGGATTTGTTTATGTTTTTCAGTAAAGCGGGTTTTGATTATACTGGTAAAAGTTGACAATCTTGAAATATGCTATCTTTATTAAAGCATTATTAAATAATTCCGTCTTACTGATAAATATTGTAATTATATTTTAATCAAAATATCTTTCATAAAATTAATTTCCTTAAGTTTGAAAATTGTAGTCGCTAAGTTGTAAAATATAATTTGTTACAATATCTTTTTATTTTTAATGTTATAAATTTTATTTCGATAAAATTTATCAACAATGATTCAATTTAAAAAGGTTGAAATGTTATTATAGACACCATAATACTAAAAATAATATAAATATAAATAGATTATTAAGTTTTTTTAGTTAATATTTTAAAAGAATAACTATAAAAGTGATGTTTATCTTTTTTATGATATTCGTTAAAAATACATTCCCATTCATTAGTGTTATAGATTGGGAAATAAATATTTCCCATTATTTTAGCATTGATATGTGTTAAATAAAGTTTATTTGCTAAAGGCAAAAATTGCTGATAGATTTTTTCACCACCAATAACAATAATTTCTTTCTTATTTTTTCTTGCTTGTGTATTATTTGCTTTTACTAAAGATTCTGCAATCGAAGCAGTCCAAATCACATTTTTATCAGAACTTGTTTTATTGCTTAAAACAATGTTAACCCGCGATGGAAGAGGGTAACCTATTGACTCGTAAGTTAATCGCCCCATGATAATTGGTTTATTTAATGTATTATGTTTGAACCATGCAAGATCTCTAGGTAAATTCCAGGGTATTGTTTTGTTTATACCAATAACCTGATCAGCTGTCATTGCTGCTATTAAACTAATATTCATTAGATTACCAAATATGTTAAATATAAAATAGTACACTCATTATAAATAAAAACATTTTTAATTACTTTAAATTTATTAAAAAATAATAATTGGTTTATACTTAAAAATGTAGTTATTTAATTGAATCTTATAAAAGATTTTGAGTATAGAATAATCACCATATAACTGTCATTCTCATAAAAAGATGATAAATAAATGAAAATGTAATTACTATTAGATTATAGGTGTGTATGATAAAATATCTTATTTTAGTTTATTAAAATGTTGTAAATAATGTTTATGAATATAAATTTAGATAGAATTATTTTCTTTTTAAGAAATAAAAGTGCACTTTAAATTATTTAATATACAGATAAAACATAACAGTTTCATTCTTTTATTTAATTTATTTACTTATTGCAATAATATTAATACATTTTTAACACATGATTATAATTTAATTCTTGTATGCTAATTGTAGATTACTGACCTATACTTTTATTCACTGTTCACAATAATTTTTATCTACATATAAAGTTATTTTTAGTTAGTAATTACCGAATATTTTTATAGTTTCACTTCACTCGATTTCATTTTATATGTTATCTTAGCAAATTATTTAGATTGTTCATTCCTAATTCCTGTAATCTATTAATAAATTAATAAAATTATTAATATGAACAGTAAATATTATTTTTAAAGACGATTAACTATTAAACTATAAATATTGCAGTTAGAAGTGTATTTTTACTGGAAATAAAAAATAACTTTTATTATAAATGATAATATTTATTATGTAAAATTGTTATTGATATTCAGCCAGATATCATTAAAGTATGTCATTAATTTTTCTTATTAGTTAAGTAAATATTAACAGTTTTATTGAATATGAAATAAACGTTGTCTTAATAATTACTAAATATATTTAGATTATATATTTCTCAAAAGTCATCAAGTAAAGGGTGAGATTTTTAGTTTGTGAAAATTAGAAAAGTTTTTGATGTGCATATAATTAAATGATAAACATTCTTTCCACATAGTAACTTATTGTAATAGATTTAACTGTTGTAAAAAAATAATATCTATAACTAACTACGTTTCTTATTCTGTAATCTAAAATTATGATATGATAAAATATAAATTTATTTTCCATAATATCATGACGTATAAAATTGATTGTTATTATTTTACTAAGTTTATTTAGCTAATACATTGTATTTTTTTATGTGTAAATAATAGTTATTGATAATAAATTCTATTTTATGTTTTTTTACAACAATCTTCATTTGACCTAGTTTTATTAATTAACTGCTGTATTCTCTAGCTTAGTTTAACATTTTATAATGTTACGTAATTACTTAATAATAGAGTAATTATATCTTTACAGTTTTTTGATAAGCATCTCTGAACAGAAAATGGTAGGTACAGTAGATTGCAGGGATCAAACATTGATATTACAGGCACTATGAGGTTTTTTGATACCTCCATATTTTATGGTAATGATAAATATATTTCGCATACTTGTGACATATTATATTTCTTAAAGAAATTATTTAACGTCTTATAACATTTCTCTTACATTTATATGGTTGTCTTTAACTTACAAGTTATAAAATAATTTATATTTGAATGTGAATTTACTTGTACATTGAAGAGTGTGAAAAAGAGTTTTAGACTTTGACTGTTTTTAGTTAGAAGTTTTAGATCTGTATGTTATTGAATAAAGCTTTTTACTTTTCTTAGATGCAGTTTTCAGCTAAAGTTATTATTTATTTTTTAATATTATTATATCTGATGTTTAAATATAATTATTTTATTCTACGATTACTATTTTAAGATAAATTTTAAATTACGTATTTTTATTATTCAATATAATCATAAAATATATTATTATTTTATTAATAATTTGACAAGGAATATTATGAAATAATAATTAGTAAATCAATATTACGGATCAGAATTTAATTACCTAATATTGTAATTTTTAAAAATTTATAATGTTTTTAATCAATATACGTTATTATCATATCTGATAGATTTAGTATTTTTTAACAATAAATACTTTGTTTGTAATGAGTCAATGTGCTTTACTCAACTTTTTAGTTTAAGACAGTCGAGCTAGAGGTTATTAGTTTTTTAAAAAATTATATTTTATGATAAAGGCAATTTCAAAAAAATACTCCATACTTCACTGAGTGGCTCTTTACATTAAGAATATTCGAACTAATCACTGAAACGTTATCAAGATATTTTTAATTCTCAGTAAAATATTATTGTGTATATAGAATAACTGTTATTAACTTAAATTATTTTAAGCATTAAAAATATATGTTAAATGTATAGATTTTTAAAATTATATATTTACATTCACAATTATTATAATTTAAATAAGATTAATCATTAAATTAAACATGGTTGGCGTAGCATTAACTAGAAACGATATCACGAAAGACAACATTATTTACTCTACATTAGTTAAAAACTAGAATAATTTCTAATTTATTTTAATATTGCAATGGTTAATTATAATTTTATAGTTTTTAATAATTTTCTATGTGATTAGTATCTTATCTTTACTATTCTTGTAGTATGTTTCCAACGAATCATAAAGCAATAAGAATATGATCGTTTTGAAAGATGTTTAATATCAAAATATATAATGATATTAAATTCACTAACATTGCACTAGGTAATTTGAAAATTATATTTCAACTATATGTAAAAGACTGTCTTTTGTATGATATCCGAATCTTTCGGAATAAAAATATTTAATTAAATTAATTTGTCTTTCTGGAGTGATTAAGAAAGTATGTACAATATTTTGTTAAGATTATAATTATATACATTCTACTTAGAAGTAAAAAGTTTGTAGTGCTAATATTAGATGTTTTATATTTTAATATGTTAAACGACAATGTCTCATGATCCGAAAATATAACTGCTAGAAAAGTAAAATACATAAGATATTTTATGTACTGCTATATATCTGTATAAATCGTTACTGCTATCATAATTTCAATAAAAATTTTTAAGATAAGGCGTAATATAACAATTATTGAAGCTTGAGAGAACAAAGAAAATGACTAAAAAGAAAGCTAAATTTTTATACACAGTATTAAAAATCATTATTAATTCACAAATTTTAAAATATAGGTACAACTTACAAAACTCTGCAATATTTAAAAAATCTTTTTTTGTAGTATATCTTTTAGTAGGTACGTAAATTTTTATGTAATTTAGTAAGCATTAAATAAGATTATGAATCAAAAAAGCATTTTAGTATCCAAGATTATTATGATCTATTGATCATAATAATAAAGATAGAGAGATATCATAACTATAATACTTTTATTGTGTTACTAAGTATTGAGTGAGTCAACTGGGCATTAATTATTTATATTTTACATAAAAGCATTCATATCGGTTCATAAAGTTAGTGAACAATATGAATACTTTAAAAATAGATCTCTAATCTAATTTGGAGATCTATTAAATATCTGAAAATATTATATTATTATATATATCGTTTTATTTATTTTTCATTTTCATCAATTTTTTGTAATTGATAAAATAAATAGTAATTAAATATTAATTAAATAAAATTGTTATCAATATCTTATATTATTATTGGATAATAATTTTAAGAAAGACAATGTGTAGATTATTTATAAACTCAGTGTTGCAATTAGCTAAAATACTATTATAATTCTTTAAAAATAAGAAGACTGTCTAAAATTTTAAATTATAACTCATGTAAAATTTTTTTTAAAAGGTGTTATTAAAAAGATTAGTAGCTCTTAGTTAGAAAATGTTGCTTCTTAGTTATTAGGTATGATTTATGTATTCTAATAATCATAATTGGTTTTTAAAAAAATACTTTCATTTTTCTATATGAGTTAAAAGGAAAATTCTTTTAAAATAGCAATAAAATGAATGTCTTTTGAGTTAGATAAAATTTATTAGGATCATATAATATAGAAAGTTTTTTGTGATTTATTAGATAATAATTTAGATACAAAAAATTTTCATCAAACTGAAATGAATTATAAAAATAATGTAAGAATTTTGTTGAGTTATTTTTATTTTATTAAAATATTTATAGTATAAATATATATAATATAAATAAATTATTTTTATTTAATATTCATTGAATCCATTTTATCCCCTGCAAACAATAAAATTATTGTTATTATTGCCGTTTAGGAAGCATTAATGGAATTAGTTAAAGAACTGTTTTTTGCTCTTTGGTCTCAAGATTACATAACATTGTCGAACCAGTCATTAGTGTGGGCTATTTACTTTATGTTATTTTCGATTTTGTTTCTTGAGAATGGAGTTCTACCTGCTTCATTTTTACCTGGTGACAGTTTATTAATTCTTGTCGGTGTTCTTATTGAAAAAGGAACGCTGAGTTACCCAATCACTATTATTATTTTGACAACTGGAGCTAGCTTAGGTTGCTGGATTAGTTATATACAAGGTCGTTGGCTCGGAAACACTAAGCTTGTTAAAAGTTGGCTCTCCTGTTTACCTGATCATTATTACCAGCGCGCACAGAGCTTGTTTCAACGTCATGGACTTTCTGCATTATTAATAGGTCGATTTTTGGCTTTTATTAGAACATTACTTCCAATTATTGCAGGATTATCTGGATTAACAAATAGTCGTTTTCAGCTATTCAATTGGTTAAGTGGTCTAATTTGGGTTCTAATTCTTACTGCTATTGGTTATGGATTTAGCAAAAGTCTTATATTTCAACAATACGAGCATCGAATCATGAATGTGTTAATGCTAATTCCTGCAGGATTAATTGTTATTAGCCTTGTAGGTAGTGTTGTTGTTGTAATTAAGGAAAAAATTTCACATAAAAAAAACCATTAATTAAATTTTTGAAAAGTTTTTTAGTATCTGTATTAAAATTTTATATATTTTCTTTTAATAATAAAGAGCTGATGTAATAAGATCAGTTGAAAATTACTAGTACTTAATGCATATTAAGATATTACATATATTTTGTATATCTTAAAAATCATTTTAATCGACAACTATTCTTAGTGATTTTTAGTAATGATATATTATATATTAGTATTTTACTATGTGAAAAATACATGAAAATTTATTGAAGTCGGTATGTTAACATGTGTTTTATAATACTTTTCAATCTTAATTGCAATATTCACATTATTTTTATTAAAACTAATCTGATAATCGTTAAAATTATAAATAAAGATTTTAAAAATATAATATAGGTAAAATTTTATTGTGTTAATATATAAATTTATAAGAAATTTCATGTATTTAATTAGTGATAAACTCTGTGCAAGAATGTTATTACTGGATTCGTAGTATTATGTATTTAATAAAACATTAGATGTTAGTATCTTTTTACGTAGTGCTAATAAATCTTATTGATAATGATTTTTATGTAATGATCTTATAGTTAGTAATAGATGTCTAACGTAAAATTTTAATGATATTGAAATATTGTAAATAGAGAATCTAGTTTTTTTATAATCTAGTTTTTTATGAAACAAAATCTTATGTTATATTGTTAAATTATTGCATATTCATTCATACTCTAAAATATTTATGTAGTTTTTTATTGGTTTTTTAGTAGATAAATTGAAAATTAGAGAAATGAGGTGTTATATTAATACACTTTTGATTATTAATTTTATTTTTATATTACTATTTGTATAGTTATTTATATTTTTACTGATTATTTTAAATTTATTAAAAATATATTTTTAGTAGAAATATATTATTTTCTGATATACTATTATTGATATTATACAATTTTGGTTGTATTTTCTATGATTACGACTCAATGTTCAATATAAAAAAACTTTTTAAGTTTCAATAAGTTAAAATATAATTGTTAGAGACGAATTCATGCTTTTCTTTGAAGGATTTTTCTATTATATTATCGTTAATGATATTAATCATAAGGATAATCTAATAGATTTTTTACAACATCAAATAATTAAAAGTAATATTAGATATAATCCTTTCAAGACAATAATTTATTAAATTAATATTTTTATTTTTTCTTACAAAGAAATGATTACATCGACAATAATCAATATTAGTTCTTATATTTTTTATTGAATATCAGTTAATTTAAGCATTTTTCAGAAAATAAAATACTTTAAAAGCACCTTCATAAAATAAAATAAAAAAAGTTTATACAAATGTTCAATTTCAAAAAAAATAAATGCCATACATTTTACTAAAAGTTTTTTAAATTTTTAGTTTAAATATATATTTTAATTTATTTCATTGTAAATATGTATTTTAGATTGTGAATTGAATTAATATAATTAGAAAAATTTAAAAAAATTAATCAACCCAATTAAATATCAAGTAGATATATTATCATGTTTTAAGAATAAAAAAATATTAGAATACAGCATCTCTTTATAAACAAATTTATATTACGGAGTTTAGACATATCAAACTTTTTTGTGTGGTATATTTATTAACGCATGTCAGAAGACGAAGAATAATTTTAAAGTTGTCGCAGAGAAAATAAAATAATGTTTTAGTAAAAGTAAGCATTAAAATTTATAAAACTGAATTGAAATGTTTAATTTATAGAATCAAGTAGTATATAATACGTTTTATATGTGATTATACCATAGCAATGTTCTTCATTATTTATAATTGATAATTAACAACTCAATATAATAAATTTAAGTTGTTGAATTTATTAGTTTTCATATGATTATTATGTTTATTTATTTACTGGTCATCGATATGAAGATTGTGAGATCTGAATATTTATTATGTGAAGTAAAATATTAAAAGTATATCAGTCGATAATGTATTCACCTATGAATGAGGTTCAAGGATAAGGAAGGGTTCGTCGTATACATAAACTAATTTATATTAGAAAACACTAAAATATTAATCAAGAAAACTGAGATTTGAATATCTTAGATTGATTATACTAATAAAAAATTAAATTTAAACTATTGATTTATTATCTAGATAAATCGATATTAAGAAAGTAAAACAATACTTATTATTATAAAATTTCTTTTTAATGTTATATAAAATTGTGTACTTCTGGAGGAATCAATCTATAAATGAGTTGTATATGTATAAGAAATTACTTGATTGAGTATCAATAAATGATACTCCTGAACTTTTTATGTTCACTTTTGGTATGAGATACTGTAATAATAAATAATTTCTTAATTAAATTTAGAATACTCGTATTGTATAATATAGATCTATACGATAAGTTTTGTTATCCATACAGCGAATAAATAACATGAATATTACATAATGATTTACAGAATTTTCTAACTTAAAATAAGGTATAAATTCATCTTTGATGAAGGTTTGATTAGATTACTGAATAATGTTAGATAAGAGTCAAATTTTATTTTTTATTTTGTATCTAATTATACATATAAGCTAATGAATAATCAAATTCCCTATTGCATTTAAATACAATAGGGAATTTTACTTCAGCAGTTAGCCGATAAGCCGGGTTCTGTCGTGGACAACCATTCATCTACACCAGTACTTGCGCACTGGCTTTAGCAACCTACCCGAGTTCAATGCGGGCCACATTATATGAACTTCTATTTGGTCTTGCTCCGGGGTGAAGTTTACCGTGCCGCGAACTGTTGCCAGTCGTGCGGTGCGCTCTTACCGCACCTTTTCACCCTTGCCTGTGCTTGTAACATAAGTCATTGGCGGTTTACTTTCTGTTGCACTCGTCGTAGACTTTCGCCTCCCAGATGTTATCTGGCCCCCTTGCCCTATGGAGCCCGGACTTTCCTCTCCTTACATGATTTTAGTATGAATATAATAAAAGCAGCGGTTGTCTAGCTAACTTCCGTTGGTAATTATAAAGAATGTGCTGAATGTTGTATAGGGTTATAAATCAAATATATTATAAATAAATTATGTACCATTGTAATACATAATAAGTTATGTGAAATATGAAACATTATTATCTGAATGATTTTATTAATTTTTAACTAAAAAATTAATAAAATCAGTACATATCAGCATGCAATAAAAGGATTTTATTTTTAATAAACAATAAAGTAATTTGAAAGATAGTTCTAGTATTATGATTTATACTTTTCTATTTAAGTTTATGTTTATATCATCTATTTTTAAGGTGAAATTTCATTAATTGTCATAAGTACTTCTCAAAAGTAAATTTTGTTATTATAAAACAATGCTCAGGTTTATATTAAGAAGTATTTAATCTTTATTAAGATAGGTCTTATGAATATTGATAATTAATTTATAATATGATTCGTACGTTATTATTTTAACATTTTTTTATAAAAAAAAGAGTTAACTACATTAGTGAAGAAATCTTTTAATAAATTTAATTTTTATTTTTTTAGAAAACAACATGCATATATTCATAAAAATTCATGTATATAAGTTTTTGTATTACTGTATATCTGAAAAGAAGTTGTAAGTAGAAGATGCTTTCTTATGATTCTTTATATTATGAAATCGTGCGATAGTTATAATAGAGCAAGATTACTGAATTAATGTTAAGTAATGTGTAGTGAACAAGCTGTTACTTAAAAATGTCAGTATATTTACACTAGTTATCATGATGATATAATATAAAATGTTAGGTATATGTTTTTATTTGTTAGTATAATAATACTGAATAATAATATTCATACTGATTGTATATCATAATATAAAATAAAAGTGAATGTATGTTAATTATTGTTTAGTTTTATAATTATATGTTAGTTAGTAATTCTTTATTTTTAATGAGATAAAATTATTAACTTTCATTCTAAATCAAGCGCTTGTGTTTTGCTTTAAAAGATAGTTATTTTGTATATGCTCACTTATTTCTTTTGTTTATTATCTTTAATATTTATCTAAACGTGTATGGATGCTGTCTTTAATAACCAGAAGACTAGCATCATGCTTTGTGACATGATGCACCCATTATTGGTGATGATGTATCATGTATTTAATTATAATGATAAGTGCAACTTTATTGATGATCATTCATCTATTGTATTACATATAGCTGTTAGTATATCTCATAGTTGAGCATAGATTGTCTTTTTTGTCGCTTGATAATAGGAAGACGATCCTTTTTTAATACATACTGTATTTAGTTTGATTATTATTCAATTTAAAAAAGAATAGGATTTCATAGCTTAAATTTTTTGAAAATTATGTTAGTGATATATTAGAATAGAATTAAATTAATTACTATGATAATGATAAATGCTTATTTATTATTATCATAGTAATTATAATTAAAAATTATACTATTATCATTTTATTCGGATAATAAAGCTAAAAATCAATATCTACTTTTAGTAAAAAGTTAATTATAATCAATTGAATTATTTTGATCAAAAAACAAAAAATTTTGACAATATTTTAAATTATTTTAAAAAATAAGACATATTATTTAAATTCTTACTCAGAGAAGAAGGTCAACTGAAAAATCTTATTGTAAGGTATTGAAAGTAAATTTTAATGGTATATATTGAATATACTGTACTATGATTGTTTCTATTATTCATTATATTGAATTAATTAGAAAAGATTATGTAACTAAATATTATAAAAACAATAGTATTTTATATCATCATGAGAACAAATATGCTTTTCTTGATTTTAATAGATTAATTTTTATAAGATATTATCACTATACTGAAATTAACAAACACAACACTCTATTATTTTAAATGCCTATGTATCTTTTTAGGTTCATTTATAGACAATACGTGCATTCACTGATTCACTATTTATCAATTAAAATTAATATTCATTAAAGTGTTTTTAATATAAAACTTAGCAGAGGAATACTACTAAATCGATATATACAATAGCAAAATAAAATATTCTTAATTGTGTAAATTATTTTCTATGTAGATCAATAATTACGGGACAAGTGTTAAGCAGAATAGATCAAGCTTTAAAAAATACATCTTATATGTTCAGTGTATTTTAGTGATCATTTTAAAGTGTACATGATGTTTTGTTTACGGTTATAAAAATTTTGAGGTCAGCCATGATATTAATGAATTTTAAAGTAATTATTATAATGATATCATCATGAATTATGATAAGGTAGATGATCATTAACTTAATGTTGATTTTACGGTAATATGATAGTCGTAACATGTACTTTTAAAATTTATTCAAAATAAAGAAGCTCAATTGATGACCAAGAAAACACACAAATAATCTTCGTATTATATAAGAATGCGTATACAGTATTAACTAAACCATTAGATTTTCAATTAAGTTAATTTAGTAAGTATTATGTTAAGAAAAAAATACAGAGTTTCAGTATGTTATTTTAAGTAATAATAACATGATTCAATCTATGTTGATAGATATAATACTGGTATTTAAATAACGTTTATCATTTTCTATATGTAGCACTGTTTTTCGAAAGATGTATGTATATTATATAACTTAATGTTGTGAAGAATAATGATATATAGAATATAAATTTATTCAATTTTCTTAAGACTTGAAAATTAATATATGACACACGCTAACTTTTAATACAGTATTAACATATTTAGGTATTTATATAATTTTTAATCTTGATTAAAATATATTTTTATTTATATAATTATTTATTATTATTATTATACAGATTAAATTTGAATTGTATCTATGATGACGTGTTTTTAATCTTAGCAATCTTTTTTGTTGTTATAATAGAATTTGTTAGGAGCCATCTTTCTAATCTGAAATTCATTTTTTATGATAATAAAAGTCATTCGAGTATTTAAGATTTTTCTGATCAATAGCTTATGAGTTATTTATTATAATTTTAATTGCAGTATACTTAGGTGGATTTATAATAGTTGTTATCTTTTGAATTTTAAAATAATATATCACTGTAAATTCTATTTTAGTTCAGTTATTTTCACTCTATAATAGAGTAATATTGATTTTTTTTAGGTATTTCATTTTGTATAAAAATATTATATAAATCAAATTCTTGATGATTGAATATTTGTTGTTAGAAACAACTTTTTAATTATTGAAATATTTATTAATTCACATATTTACTTTGCTATTATCTTGTTATTATAATATTATATGTGAATAGTCATGACTTTTGTAAAAGAGTTGAAGTAGGTTTTAGTGTATAACATTTAAATGAGTAAAATATTCTCTATAGTATAGAATTCGTATTGGATATAGTTATTGTGAAATAATATGTACTATACTTTATATAAAGTACATGAATAGGAAGAAAGATTGTTGTAAATATAGAAGACTTGTAAAGAATTTTAAAATCGCAACTATAACGCTATATTAGTATAATATTCATTATCTTTTTGTTGAGTAAAAAAATATTAAAGACATTCTCAAATACTTCATATTATCAGTATTGATATTCTATGTATTTGTAGTAATGTTTTTGCATCATTTTAAATCTTTTTATTATCTTTCTGAAAAAGAGAGAATGTATAATATAATAGTGATCTATATAAAATATAATATTTTTTAATCTATATCTTATTTAGTTGTTAGATAAAATAGTACTAAGTTTGTATGTATAAAATAATAATAAGGAAATTATTTTTGATTATGTTAAATATAAAATACAATTCTAAATTCTTAGCAAGTTAACTATCTTATGAACATAATACAGATTTATCATCATAAGTTATTGTGGAGTGAAATACCAAAATAAGCGAAATTAAACAACCTAATAGTATTTAGGAAAATGAATAAGAACTTTGTTAGAGATATACTGTGTTTTAGTTAATATATTTTAGAACTTTCAATATTAATTTTTTACAATGTGTAGCTTAATTGTTTTAATATTCATTAAAATGTTATCAAGTTGCTGTATATAAATCATTATGCACGTGCTAATATGCAATTGACACTACATAAAAATATTTTGATAACTAAAGACACTTTGTGATTTCTAATGTGTTTAGCTGAAAAATATTTCAGGTCTTGTACTGTTAATTAAACAATGAGAGTATGTTATCTCTATTTTTATATTTTATCTGAACGTTGTTATGCAAAGATTATTATATGATTTATGCAAAACTTTTTCTAATCAAAGTCAATGATTAAAATTTTTAATATGTTATAGATTTATTTCTTAACACTATAATTATCAATATACAAAATTAGTATAGACACTTCTTTTTAATTCACATACTATAACATAGTCGATAAAATTTAGTGAGATGATATAATAAGGTATATATTAGCAATATTTTAAAATAATAATTGCTTGAGATGATGATAGTTTTTCAGATCTATCTCAAATAATATTTAACAGATTGATTAGAAGAACGTCATGTTACAACACTATAGAAACTACGTAAAATCTTGGCGCTATTTATCTGAAAACTAATTAAACTGGTAATATTCTCTCCTCTCAGTAATCTAGCGCTGATCATAATTAGATAATGCATCATAAGTAATTATAAAAATCTAAAGAAATAAATATATGAACATATTAAGTGAATAAATATTTATAGAATAAATTATTATCACAAAAATAGATCACAAAACATAACATCAAGAAGCACAACATATAATATTTACAAGCATGGTACAAAGATTGTAGTATTTATCATATATCAATTGTGCACTTCCATAATTATATTTAATAAGTAATCTTTTGAACCAATATTTTGTATAATAATTGATTTATTATACGATATAATTGTAAATTAATAATTAACTTCTTCACAACAGTGCCGAAATATACTCATATACTAAGTATTTATCTACATGATAAATAAGTTAAAATTCATTATTAAGCTATCCACTCTCAACGAAAGTAGAAAAAATCAAAACGTTATATTTTAATGATTTATATGATAAATATTAGAATTAATACGACAATAGACAAAATTCTATAAGATTGAAACACACGATACAAATCTAATCAGAATATCTAAATTAATTTATTTTTTAAGAGCAAAAAAGAACGATAAAATTACTTTTTTAAAAAAAATACAATATGTAATGTTTTGAAAAAATCTTTTTAAAACTTTATTTAATAAAATAGTTAATTTAGTTAAAAATACTACATGTACTTATCATAATATAAATGATAAAGAATTTAATAATATATAGCCAATCGCTATTAATATACATATTTATACTATAATACGAGAAATTTAAAATTTTTATCAGTATTCTCTAATATGACTTATCGAAATATTACTCATATGTTTAGTTGATATGCACGGTATCTCTTTAATAAAATCAAGACCTGTGGTTATGAATAGTTTATTATTCTGAAATAATTATTGTATTTTACGGTTCATTTATTGACAGCCTATGTACTTGCGTGTAAAGCATTAAGAATACAAGATGATCCTGTGTAAGAATTTAGATGAAATAGATTATTCTCACTAAAGTATTTTGTAAGTTTTCTCTCTACGATATGTATATTTTCATGTAAACTTCCATAAACTATGGATAGTGTAAATTAAAATTTTTTTTGAAAAAGGATAGTAAAAACTTTCATTGATTGCGCGTAAAGAATATCTAAACAATTTCATTATGTGATCTTGTATTTTAATGTATTATTCAAACAGTTTAATATTTTTATTTTTATTATTAGTTATAATAACTTCAATATTAAATATTTTCTATATCGATTTTTTAAATAGAATAAAATATTTATTTATATAAATAGTCAGATTTTTAAATTACTTTAAATTTCATAGATGCACTTAACAATTTTAAAATAGTATTATAATTTTTCCACTGATGACAGTGAATCATTTATGTGTGTTGCTTTATTTCTTAGGTTATTATTTTTATAATCAGGAAAAAATTTAATATTAATAAATATTATTAAAGTAAGCTCATTTCTTTTTTAAAATTATGTACAATTTATTTTAAATTAATTTAGAATAACTATTCTTAAGGTTATAATGAACATGTATCACATGATTAAGTTTATATTTTATTTTATTGTATTCTCTCAAAATCTTTTTTGATAATTATGTCGGTTATGATTGTATTCTGAAATATATATAATGTTTATTATTTATTTATATTCAATGCTTGATGATCTAAATCATTAGAGTAATAATATATAAAATATATCAACATTATGTGTTATTTATCAATATATTCATTGAATTCAATTGATATTTTCTTATGAAAATTCTTTATATGAAATGAATAATAGTTATTAATATTATGTTTATAAGTCTATTAGGAATTCTACGAGAAGGTATGATAAATTGATAATTGATTTCTTATTTAAATTTTCATTTTCTTCATATGTATAAATTAAATATCACTTAAAACTATTATTAATAATCTATCTAAGATATTGCCTTAGTAATGTTTAAAGGTATATTCTTGTTTTTTATAATTAGATATTAGAATATAAAATGTATTTAGTGAATATAATTTTTATTTAGTAAGTACTGAGTAATAGCTGTTTTGATTTCCGGTTTTTGATCCGAAAAATATCTTCTCTTGATTTTATAGAACTATCTTTATGTATTTTATCATAGTCATTATAACATTTTAAACATTAATGAACATTCTTCTGAAATATGACATGTTAATTTGAATTTAGGAAATTAATGAAGACATTAATCAGTATATTAATAGATATTATCTGGTGTGTTCTTGATATTTATTATGTATAATACACTAATATTTTTTATATTTTGAAGATTATCTTTTATCTAGTAACATACAGATCATGAATAATGTTAGAGTCAGAAAATAATATAATAAGCGATGGATAGTATAAATAAATAATTAGTACATGAATTTATAATGGAAAAAATCTAGTTTGGATAAATTATGCGTAGATTTTTATTATCTAATTAGTGGCAAGCTAATAAGAAGAAGCGCATTAAAAAGAGTATTATAAAAAATATTTTTATTGTTTTTGAAAGTTCTTTTTGTTTATAATATGATTACAAACTTAGATAAAATGTAATAAATAGTAACTATTTTTATAATAGTATAATCTAGAAAAAAATTGTTTCTGCTAGAATTTTTATATAAATACTGAATAGTAAACGAAATTTTTGCTAAAAAATACAATAAAATACTACAATATAATAAAAATGTTAGTTATTTCTAGATAGAACAATAATCGTTAATTGAATGCTTTTATTATAAAAAGCTTATTTTAAAGCTTTTTATTAATTTTTTATTTAAAAATTGATTGTAGATAACATCAATGATTTATACTACTATCATAGTAAAATTGATAATTTTAATATTCTATTATTACATCATTAAGTGGCTTTTAAAGTTATTAGTGTTATTGTTTTTCGAAATTTACAATAGTTACGTAATTGATTATTATGATTTTATTTATATTCTACTAAATAAAATTTAGATAAACAGTTAATAACCTGCTTAGCT
Organism: Candidatus Hartigia pinicola; assembly: GCA_020541205.1. GTDB lineage: Bacteria > Pseudomonadota > Gammaproteobacteria > Enterobacterales > Enterobacteriaceae > Hartigia > Hartigia pinicola. The sequence goes on along the minus strand of CP048208.1, from coordinate 1,928,393 downwards.
AAAATCTAATGTATTTTATAAAAATATTATTATATAAGATTACGATATTATATAATTATATAAAATATTATGCAATTTTTAATAATTTTATAAATCTCTTTATCTTTTAAAGATATAAGTTTTGTTTGTTCATCAAACTTACAGTAATATTTAGAGTGTAAGTTTGATATGTGAGCTTGTTATAGATTCTTGATAATTGTATGTATAATAATATTTTCTGAATAAATGATGTGAATTCAATATGATATCTAAGAATGTTTTTCAGAGAATGTTTATAAATAATGTATTTATTATCCTTATAGAGATATAAACATAAGTTTCTTTTCTGCTTATTTATTACTTAATTCATTACAATATTATATAACCTTTTCTATTAGTATCTTTATAGTACCATCATTTGTATGTATTTATTTTGATAATTAATCAAAAGTTGTTGTATTTGAGACATGATGCAATTAATTGTTTAAAATTATATATTAGGTGATATAAAAAGTAGTGTAATATTTAGATAAAAATTTTTAAAACTGTACCTTATTGTTAGAGCATTATATAACAAACAATTGTATAATAATTTTAAAACAATTTTATAATTAATACAAGATATGCTATAATTCTTTTTAATACGCATTATAAATATTATATCAGAATATAATATTACCTTAATATTTATCTTGTGAGATATTAAAAAATATTTTATTTGTATTAAATTTTTTAAATTAACTTCTGTTTTTTGAATATTTATATATCAATAATTATAAAATTATATTTTGTCTTAACTGTTTTATACGAATTTCAAAAAAATCTATTTCTTCTATCTTTATATTAAATATACCTAGTAAATTACTAGCGTTTTTATATTAAATATATGAGTATGACGATATTAGTACATAAAATTTTAGAACATGGCTTAAATTGTACATAGATTTTCAGAATACAAAAGCAGTGTATAAAAATATAATAAATATTGATTTTTTTATGGTATATATTTTCTGTCTGAGAAATATACATTTACTTAATGAAACATTATCTTGACTCCTATCGCATTTATTGACTGTTATCATTCCTATAAAATAAATACAATACTTATCTATAAAATTTATTTTAATAGGTTCTCAGACACCAACCATTATAAAATAGTTATAGATTATTCTTATATTAAGGAATATGTTGTTGATATATAAAAATATAATCAACTTTATATTTTGAATATGATTTTAAGCATTGAATATTAAGAGATATATTTTAGTTTTTAAAAAAATTTTAATAATATAGTAAAACTATAAATAAGATATAAGAATATCAACTTGTAGTTTGCAGATTTAAAATTTGATATTTTACTATTTTCTGGAACATACTATATAGAATTTTTAAGCTAATACGTTGGATTGTGTGTTTGATCTTTAATAAAATAATTAATATTTATAATTAGTATGGTTTTTATTAATAAAAGTTATTTAGATGATATATAGTAGTATATTATACTTTTTTAAAATATTAGTATTAAAAATATCATAAATGCATTTTTATAAAGTGACTGAAATTGTTTTATATAATGGCGAATTAAACTTTCAATATTGTTTTTTAGTATTGTAGTTAGTAAATATACAACTCAAAAGATTTTACTTATTCAAGATTACGTTATCACATCTAATACGCTAAAAATATATTTCAATCAGAAAATTATGTAATTGATGAAGTTCGTATATGTTAAATAAATACATTATATTCTTTTCAATATAAAATTCATTGAAGTTATATTATATTAAAACTTACCAGTGAAGTGTCTTTTTTTATACGTAAATTATAATAAGTAAACGTATCTCTTTAATGTTATAGGTAATAATCAATTGTCGTAATAACATTAATAAAAGCTTTATTCTTGAAATGAGTAGATGTGACTTTATTACTTCAGCTAATTATTTTTAATGAAGTTACTCTATATGTTTGTAACTTATTTAGAATGCATTTTTAAATAACTCTGATCATTTTTAATGTGAGGATTATATGTTTCACAGTTTGGGTTCATATGAATACTGTTTTAGTCATATGCGTACTTAAGTAAGTAATATCAATTATTATGCAGTAGTTTTATGTTATTTGATATTTGTTTATAACAAACAGTAAAACACTTATTTTCTAATTTTGTTAAAACAAGCAGTTATAAACCTATAGAAGGTGATAAAAGTGAATGTTATTATCCGACTTATCTAAAAATACTGTAATCAAATACCTAATATATTGGAAATCATTAATACGATTTTATGGTGTTATTATAGATATTTAATGTCATAGTTTACTATTGTAAATAATAAAAAATACGTATTATGATTGGATGATTCAAATCATTTTAAGGCCTACCAACGTATAATCGGTACAGCACTTAATGCATTTTTAGGTGAGCCGTCAATGATTTTATTGGAATAAGTTAAATACACTAATGTATTACGTTTAGAATCATAAAAACGAACGACTTGTAATTTTTTAAATACTAAAGAAGTTCTTTTTTGAAATACAACCTGAGGTTTTTTTTGTGCTCGTTTAATACGATCAGTTAATTTAACAGGACCGGTTTGATGGCAAGAAATTGCTGCTTCTGAAGTCTCTTCAGAGACACCAATACTACTTTTAAGACCCCCTGTTTTTGAACGACTCAAATAACAAATGATATTATCAATTTCAGGATCATTAAACGTTTCAATTATAATTCTATAGTTTGGTCCAAATATTTTAAAAACAGTATCTACGGAGCCAATTTCTTCTGTTAACACTGAAAAAGGTAATAAAGACAGTAGGAATATTAGCAATATTTTTTTCACGCTACATAAACGCATACAGGATTTCCTTTTTAATTAACACGCTATATTCGACCTAGTATAAAATAATATTTTATTTACAATATCAATGACATATACAACCTATTGTTTAGAAATACAAACGATAATGTTGGTATAACATAATAATATTATTTATTGATATTTATTTTTGTAGTTACATTAACTAGCAATACATAATATATTACAAAAAATATTATTTATTGTTTTTACTTTAGATCCGTAATATCTTTTCTTAATTATCGTGATTCGATAATGTCATGCTTAAGGAAGAATTTTCGAAATAACTTTTAAGTAGATATTAATAATATTATAAACCAAGTAATCATAATTTATATTAAAGGAATATGTCTTCATTCTGTCATCTCGCAACTGTTATATTTTTATTTCTAATTTTAATATTGTATTAAAATGTTATGCTCACTAATAAAAATGTAGATACCTATGTAAGAAACGTTTATAATTTTAACACTCTTTATTATTATGATGATAAATTATATGTAACAAGTATTGTGTAATTATTCTAGTTAAACAAAAACATTTAAACTACGAACGCCTCAAAAATGCAAGAAAACGATTAACTCAATTAGAAGTAATTTAGTTGAACACATTATTTACTGTATTATCAAGAAAAATCAATACATGTTTATAAATGAATGAAAGATTCTTTAATTTTTTCTCAGTATTTTAGGCTGTATTTATTTATTTATAACACTTAAGGATAGTAGATTGTGTGTATATAGCAATACTAAAACTTATATATGCATGTTTAATAACATAAATTATATTAATTAGATGAGATTTTTACTTAAGATATATAAAATTTACTTTCTGCAGTAATATTGTATATATTTTCTAAAGATTTTATACTGAGTGGTATGTCGAGGTTCAGATGATGATTTAGAGCATTATAAATGTCAAAATATTAAATAATGCTATACTAACAAAAAATATAATCTTATGTTTTATTAATTATTATTTTTTTCTGTAATATTAATTGTTAACATGCAATGTATCATATGAAAATCTTTAATAGCAACTATATGTTTTAGGTTTTTGTATATTCAAGTAAGTCAAGTAAAGTAACTAATTTCACAAATATTTTAAGAAAGCGTAATAGACAAGAACACTAAAAATACAGTTTTTAGAAACCACTATGTTTACTCTGTTATTTTTTAATAATTAGAGTTCTAGTTGAATATATTAAAGAAATTATTTTATCCATATAATTCTTCTATAATGTTTTTCAAGAAAAATATTTATTTTAGTATTTTTGATAAAATTTTATACTATTTTTTTGATCATATCGTAAGTAAATTAATTTTTTTTGTATTTTCAAGAGTTATTGTATGTGTCGTACTAAGATCAATTTTAATGACTATGTTATCTTTTAATATAAATTAATAATTTATATAGATTTTCATATTCTTATTATCATCATTAATGATGATACGAGAGCAAGATTAAAAGTTAATATTATTTTTTATTATCAACAAAAATACATTACATAATATAGATCTATTTTATTAGTATTTTACCAGTATGTATTTAACAATAACTAAAATATTTAATATATAGACATAAAGATTAATACCGATATAATTAAAATTATGTATTTTATTTTTTTAATGTTCTATTAAATACAAATGAGATTAGATAAAAATACTAACATGAATATCATAAAATAATGTTTAATAGCACTAAAAGTTTTAGTTAATACCGGATACGTAGAAAAATATAAGATTTTATAAAAATACGAGTTATAATGTGGTATTAATGAAACTACATAGACAAAAGTACAAATTAACTTATTTATTCACGAATGATAAGATGTGTAAATATTAACTAATAAAAATTGAAATCATCTTTAGTTTTTATTAAATATAAAAATTATAAAGATCTTGAGAAATAGATGACTTATTAGATACTGACTAAATTGAAGATCGAGCGCTTATTAAATAAATTTATGTTCAAATTATATAATGAGAATTATAAGCAATTTTCATATCAATAACATCATACCTTGCTGAAATAAAATATAAATATTTTAAAATAATCTTTATGGTTTATGTTAATAGATCTAATCATATAGATGTAAGAGTATTTTTTTAATAAAACTTCATTTAATCTTATTTTACATTATCGAAAGGCTTTAACATGACTCGAGAAGAAGATTTTTTTGTTACAATATAAAATAGAGTTCATAATACCTTTCTAAAAGATTAGAAAAGTATGAAGCTGTTAATGTATAGTAATTATTATACCATGATTTAGTGATGTTACTATAAATTTTTGTTAACTATTATTAACATATGTTACAAATTATATTAAGTAGTTAAAAGATGATTCTGATTTTTCAAATATCACTATCTTTATATATCGTTGTACAACAAGAAGAACTTACAGTTGTTATAATATTTTTAATATATTGTAATAAAATGAATTCTTATGTTAGTTAACATTTATAAACTGTAGTTTCTTGCAGTTGATAAGTATAGTATGTATCTGTGTTTTTTATATATTCGAATACTAGTTTCCTGCTAGAACACTTTTTATTTTCTAGTATAATGCTATGTATTGCTATTCTAATATTTGAAAAAACTTATAAATAAAATAAAGTATTATGAGACAGTGTTAAAATATTATTATCTTTATTGATATCTTAATAGTAACTGTAGTAATAAGATATTTGATAATTGTTTTTATGGTAAGTATTTTATAAAAGATAGAACTAATGAAATATACTAGTTATTAAGATTAAAAGATTTCTTCTATTAAATAATAAGAAAAGTTCATGTTAAAAGTTTAGCCATGAAATTTTAATAAAATGATAGATCACATTATAAATAAAAGTAGATTAATAACTTGTAGCCTGAATATACTTAAATGTCAGATAATTGGTGTAAAAGACAATAATGATTCGAGTAAAATATTTTTAAATGGTATGTTTCATGTACTCAGAAAATTATTTACATTAAAAAACATAATAAATTTTATATGTTTAATATAATTTATAAGTGTGATATATTGAATATATATTTTATTAAAGCGAAAATATTTTGAATACAAAAGAACAAAAAGAAATATTTAATATTTTTCTTTAATTCATGAATTTTATATTTTTATTTTTTTGTATAAAAATCATACATAAGATTTTTAGATGTACTAAGATTTAGTTGCTTGACGCAAAGTTATTGCGAATTGTTTATTACTATTATTTTTTTAAAAACTATATGCCTTTTGTTTAAGTCTTTATTTGTTAAAGCAAGTATAATATCATTTGAATAATTGATTTTTATTTATCATAACAATAAATATTACACTTACAATATATAAAAAAGAACTATAATAGTGCGAACTGTTAATTAGTATTAATCTCATAATTTGAGTTTTTAAGGGATAATAAATCTATGTATTCTAAATATTAAATGGTGATAACAATTGATTTGGATGAAATTTAGTTATATAATATAATTAAGTGGGTGTATAAACTATTTAATTATGTGCTTTAGCTTACTAAAGGTAATTTAAAACTTATTTATATAATATTGTTTGTATCATCAGGCTAGTCAGAAAAGATCCATCAGTTTTCATGAAGTATATGAATTGAAAGGCTATCCAAAATAATGAATTCAAGATTATTAATTACTTTTCGAGTTTTCTCTTCAAAACATGAACTATAATTTTACAAAAAATAAGAAACATTCTCTTTAAAGAAGAGACGTATTTATAATATTTATTAATATTAGTAGCAGTTTTTGACTGTAAGATATTTTATATGAAAATTAATTACTCTCTTCTTTTTTAACATGATGCATGATCTATATTCTTATTTTATTATATATAATAATAGTGATAAATGAAAGAAGAATTTTATTTCAAGTTAAAATTAATAATTAACTGGCTGTATTTATTACTTATATAAAATTATATTATGAAAATTTTATTTTAATAATGTTTAATGAATTATTTTATACATAAAAGGAAAAGAAATTTTCATTATGTAAGTAATATGCATGATTAAGATCTTTGTACTAAGTGTATTTTGAATATTTTGTTATTGATTATATATTAATTTTCAACAATGCTTGTATAAATAGCTAGTACGATTTTTTTATCATATTAGCGTTATTAGGTTAAATTTATAGTAAGTTTTTCTAAAATATCAACTATATGAACTACACTATATATTTTAGTAATTATACAATAATTAATAAGTGATTCATAATTTTAAAGATAATCTATTTTAGCATGGAGCGTATATTATTAATATTGTATAACAGAATAATATATCATATTAATAATCATATCCAAATGCACTCATATTTTATTAATGACGAGTGGTAGTTAAATTTAGTTAACCTATGTAATAAAATGAAAATATAAAGTATACAACATAAATTTTATATATATTATAGTTTTTTGCATAAAGCTGTTTTTCATAAAAGTGATTATATTAATATGCTCATATCATTCTTCATGAACTTATAGATCGTACACTATATGCGATACTATTATATATTCAATTTTTTTAAAATACGATGATTAGAAATTGTTACTACATACTATCTATATAAATAGATTATATCTATTTTACTATTTTGACTTAGTTAATGGACTGCTATAAACATGATCGCTATTTTTACTATTATACTATATTTGTAGTAGTAGATATTTATTAAATGAAATTTCTATTTTCTGAAAGAAGGCATTTTGCAATTTTATATGATTTTTTTGTTTGTCGACAGAAGAGCTATTTTCTTAGAAACTCATCAGAGAATTACGGAAATAATCTTCATCAGTAATAAATAAAATATTATTTTATATTTTATGGTAAAATTGTATGTTACGACTCATGCTAACAGTTAAAATAATATTATTAATAGTATTAAGAAAAAAATATTAGAAGTTTTTTGATAAAGGTAAGGTATAATTAAAATCCTATTTATTTTAATGCTATAGAAAATAATAATAAATGATTTTTATCTTTGAAATTGTTTATTTATGTAAACACTATATTAAGAGCGTATTAATAATATAGATTCACACTTTTCGTATATTATTTATTATATATTTATTTGAATTTTTACCATTAGAAATACAATAATTTTATATTTTTATATAATTGTTAAATGATTTTCTTTAATTTATATGAGATTGCTAATAAAATTTTTTTTTGAATGTAAAAAATAAATGTAAAATAGATTGAAATACTTATCTATAGAGAACATTAAAGTAACATTCATTATTTTCTTTATGCGAAAATCAAACCTTCTTTATAAATTTTATTAAAATCTTTTTTTAATAAGATAGTGAAAAACGTTAGCATATTTGAATTAAATTGATTTATATATCTCAAGATTATTAAACAGCATTGAGGGAGTACATGAACAGAATAGAATAACGACAATTAAGAACTTTGAGTACCACTCCAAGACTATTCAAGCTAAAAATATTTTAAAAACTACGACGAGAACTGTAAGTGTTTTATGAAATTAGCATTACGTTTTATTTCAAATATTATGTAATGTATTGATGATGTTTCTAAAGCGGTGTATTTTATTGTTTAAATCATTATAAATTATTTAGTGCTCATTTTGTGATTTTGTTAATAAATACGTTAAAATATACATACTTTCTTAATCAAATTCATTTAATGCTACTTAGGCTAAACATTAGTATCATAGATAATTAATACATGAATTAACATTATTGTGATTATTATCTGGTTGATTCAGGAACAATAGGATAAATAACTTATTAGTCCATGTTTATGAATTATTAATTTTCTGAAAATAAGTTGATTAATAATGATTTTTTATTTTGAATGAATATTATTAACAATTGCGTTAAATAATATTATTTTGTTGATTTAATTATTATATTATGAAAATAAAGTTGTAAGATGATACAAACAATACTAGTAATCAGTTTATATGTGAAATTATTCGTTTATTTCGTTCTTGTATCTTCATGTATTCTTCTAAATAATGCTGATAATTGTGTTTATTAAATAGTTTAAAGACAATACTACTATACAGTAGAAAACCGTCTGATATTATTCTCAATAGAATTGATTATTTTCTTGTGTGTCATAAATAATTTAATTAAAATACGTAACTTAAAAATACTGAAAATAGTATTAAATTAAAATATACAGTTGATGAATCGTCAGTAAATAGTGGAGAGGTAAATTGATGAATACAGTTCTTTTTTAACAATTTCTGAAAGAATCAGTCTGAATTATTGAAGTTATACATTATTTTATGATTAAATGTTCAAGTTAGTTTGGTAATAGTGATCTTTATTAGTATTGAACAAAATTATAACATTATCGAAGATTGTCAGTAAAATTATGATTTTCATATTCGTATTTTAACATAATGATATTAAAGAGTGAAATTTGTATCCTTGTGTTAAATTGAATGAATTCATCTTAAATAAAAAACTGGAGAAAAGTTTTTTAATAATGTATAATATTATGATTTTTTTGCCAAAAAACGTTGTTGAATTAAAAAGAAGTACATTTATTATATTCATGATTTTTTACTATATATTTACATAATTTAGAGACATTATTCAGTTAATATGCTCGATAGAGAAAATTATTTTTTATTTTATCGAATATATTAAAAAATTCATCATGTAATACTATTTACCTGTTAGTATATTCTTTCTAATTTAATTAGAAAATTAATTGTTTTCAAGCTAGCATGTTTATCTTATTTTTGTATATGGTTTTATTATAAAATATTGATAATAATCTATTTTATTTTTCATATTTAATTGATGATTAGATATTTTCTTTTTATTAAAAGTATGTTTTACTTGTGATTTTAAATAGTCAAAGTATTATCTTTTTTATTGAACTATAAGACAGTGTGTTTCCACATTCTTATTGATTCAAAAATATAGAATGATAAAATTTATAGGATACTAGTACTGTTATTAGTGCATTGGTGATATATTTCTAAAGACTTTGTATGAATATTTATTTTATGTTTTTTATTGTTTATTGTCATAAAGTTAAGAACTTAACGTTTAAAAGTTGAAATAAATTATTTATTATCAATAATTTATCTTATAGTTCAAAAAACTGCATCTCTTGAGTTTTTAATGAATTTTCTTTTTGTAAAGTAAATTCTAATATTAGCATTTATCTTTTATAAGTGTTTTAGATGATAAGAATTATAAATTCTTCATTCACTTCTTTAAAAATCGAAATGATATAATGCAATAAACTAAACCAGCTAATGAAAACTCATATTATTATAGTATATAATTATGTTTTTAGCTTTAATTATTAGTGAGTTAAATTTTTATATGACTTTAATTTAATTAATTAATCAATTAATTAACACAAATCATAAAATTTTTTAAAAAAACTTAAAGATATAATCTTATAGAACTTTATTAGAACTTGTTAGTTTTTTTGAAACATTGCGAGTATGTAAAAATGAAATGACGTAAATGTTTTATTATATATCTGTCATTTTTTTAATTATTTACTGGTGTTTTATAGAGGAAAAGTCTTATTATGTAATAGATAATGATTTATATTTTTTAGAATAAATTTTTTAGTTTTTGATATGTCTTGTAATAATGTATATATAAAATATTAATTTACTTATCAGAGTTGATTTTTATATGCGGAAGTTTAACTTATTCTTATCGACTTAGTAAGATTTACAGATAATTCAGGGCGGTTAATATCTTTCAGTAAAAAGTGTAAATGTTTTTAATTATCTTCCTAGTAAAAAGAGTTGTTATTATATTATATAGATATACATTAGATAAAATTACATTAATTATTTTCAACAGTATTTATAAATAGTAATTATTATTGTTTCTTAATGGAGAAAATAACTATCAGATAGTTAATGAGTTTTGGAAATCTTGCACTGCATATTAACTGCATATTAAAATATTATCGGAGAAGTATTTATTCGATATATTGTTTAAAAGAAAGTTTTATGATAATATTTACTAGAGCTATTTCAATAATTGTTGACTCAATAGCTATGAAAATTAAATATGTTAACAAACTTCTAGTTTAGATTATTATAGTAATTTAATTTTTCAAGTGACTAAGAATGTTATTTAAGAAAACTAGATTTCATAGCAAGTTTTAAAGCGTCAGTATATTTATTAAAAGATAAAAATGGTATTTGTTAAAAAACAATGTAGATACTACTATAATATTAGAATTAATATATTGGTATCTAATACTAACTTCTCGTAGTGTTATTGTTTTATAAATGATCTATGTCAACAGCTGAAACTAGTAAAAACTGTTATTAACCAACTTAAAATTAAAAGTGGTAATTTGATAGATTAAATATACAACTAATTATTAATGTAAAATTTAGGACTTCAACATTATTTAACTTAATAAAAAATCTAAAAATTTTTATTAGATTAATTCTAGAAATAACATCACAATCAACATGATATTATGAAATTACATCAAAAAAATTGTAGTGTTAAATCTATAGTTTAATCTCGCACTAATATTTTTTATCTTGTATGCTGTTCTAATAAGATTGAGGTATAATTTAATTATAGCTTCAAAATACGAAGAGCGATAATGCTTTTTTATATTTTATATATGTAATAAAGTATAGAGAGATTCTTTTGGATATGTAATTTATATATTTCTTTATCCTTCTCATAAACATCTTTCTGCCTTAATATAACATAAATTATTTAGAAGAGTAATAATCTAGTGATTCTTGGTCTGATTAAATTATACAAAATAACGCTAACTATCTATAATATCAAGGCAATATAATAATTTTAATATATGTAAGAAGTATTAAAGAAGTAAAGTGCTCTTAAGTTACTTTGTGAATATCATTATTATTTAACAAAATACATAGGAGCTTTAGTCATTTTACCTGAATTAAACTAGATCTTTATGATTATTTTTAAATAATGTCTTTTTGACTATAGGTTTAAAATTTGAGTGAGTTTTTTTGGGGTAAGTTCTATTTAATAATCTTATTCTACTTTATTAAATACTTGATGTAAAATAATAATTTTATTTTTACAATATCTGTTGATTTTATTTAATGCAATTAGATTTTGTGTAGTAGTGAATGATTATTTATATACAGTCGAAAGTTATTTTAATTATCTTACTGATTTTAATAACATTAATTCATACTCTGTCAAAAAATTCTCAAATAAATATATTAAATTATATTACAAGAGCAATGCAAGTTCACGATTATGTATTTTATGTTATGTATATAATTAAATTGAATCTTATTAGTTTAATATAAATTCGTAGTTTTAAAATACTTTGATTCTATTTCGTTAGTTTTCACAATGTTTAAAATTGCGATTACTGTTCTTCTTTACATGGTAAGAGAAAGTATATTATTTATTTTAAGTCCTTTAGGATATGATGATTTAATCATCTATTATATTTCGTAAAGATATAAAATAATTATTAACATTATAATAGTATCAAATATTTTATTTACATAAATTCGTGAAATTTATTTTCAGTAAGAGAAACGATTTTTAAAAAATAAATCATCTATCTAAAATATTATTCACTTTTAATTATATATTTATATTAAATAGATAATTGATGTTAGTTAAGAAAAGAAATTGTCTACTTAAAAATAAAACATTAAAGCTTCTGAAAGTTAATTAAAATATTAAATTTATGTTATTTCTATGTTAGAATCACATAACATAGAATGAGAGTCTTATGCGTATCCATTCACATTAGTGATATCAATTAATATATAGCAATAAATTAAATTCTTATTGTTCCAAAAAAAGAAATAATACATTCTATCAAAATGATTTTTTTATAAATTGTGTTGAATACTGCTTTTTTAATAAAAACAAGTTTTTTAATATTTATACATTTATACAACACTTTTGAAAACAATGCCCATAGATAGCATTTAATCTTGTCAATTCAATGTTAAAATATGCTTAATGAAGGTTATATATAGAATATTTGGAATATTAAGATTACTTTTGATTTATTTAGAAATGCTAACGTATAAATACAACTCGTAAAACTTCTATTATTAAGGGTTGTTAGTTCTATATATTAAGTAATGTATTAAGATAGATCTCACAGCATATTCTGTATAATTTTATAACTGAATAACAATTTTAGGGATCAACAATTCTGTTATAGTTTTTATTCTGCGCAGGAATTATTTGTATGCATAAATGCTAATGTCTGAGTGGGTTATAGTTACATAAATGAAAATATTTAAATAATATGTACGATAAACTCAACTAATTTTTTGAGATCATAAAATTTAATGTATTCTATATTTTTAAAGTTTTTTAGTGTTAATTTTTTAAGGTATATCAAGTGAGATAATGAAATATATTCTAAGAATATAAATATTTTATGCGCTATTTTTATATTTTGAGTGGATAAATATAGCTGTAATAATTTTTTATTTTTTTACAATAATTTTAATCAGTTTTTAAGAATTATATTCGAATTTTTGTATATCTATAGATGATCAAATATCAGATCAACGTATTTTCATTTATATAATGAGTCGTATAAAAATTATAGATATGATTAATCATGCAATATTTGAACTCTTCTAAATATCTCATTCTATTATTATTAATTTTTTTTATTTGATGAAATAAAGCTATAAGAAATTTTTTCTATACTTCATATTTAAAAGATATTGATAAGTTAGAAAAATATTATTTTAGTATGTAATTGTATTACGTGAAAATAAATTTAAATTATCTACTAATATAACAGTTTATGATATTAAGAATTACTCAGATTTGCAAGGTATGATAAATTACATTTGATGCATAAAGGAAATTAAATGGCTGAATTTAGTTATCTTAAAAATCTAATTATACAGGCTGGTTACACATTACAACAAGTCTCTAATGCTTGTAATATAGCTAAAAATTATTGCAGCCAGTTGATTAATAATAAAATTAAAAATCCAAGCGCTCATAGTCTTTCCAGACTGCATCGTTTTTTTAATTTAGAGTGCTTGAATACACCAAGAACAATTGGCATTGTTTTTGGTAAGTTTTATCCATTACATACAGGTCATATTTATTTAATTCAGCGTGCGTGTAGTCAAGTCGATGAGCTACATATTATTCTTTGCTATGATGAATTACGTGATAAAGAAATTTTTATTAACAGCTCTATGTCGCTTCAACCTACAGTTAGTGACCGTTTACGTTGGCTTTTGCAAACTTTTAAGTATCAAAAAAATATTTATATTTATTCTTTTGACGAGAAAGGTATTGAGCCTTATCCACACGGTTGGAAAGTATGGAGTGAAAAAATGAAAGATTTTTTTAAAGAAAACTACATTTATCCAAACTTTATTTATTCTGGTGAAATTAATGATGTGCCTAGGTATAAAAAAAATTTAGGGGTAGAGACGATTCTTATTGATCCTAAACGCACTTTTATGAACATCAGTGGAAGTCAAATTCGTCAAGCACCTTTTCATTATTGGGACTATATTCCAACTGAGGTGAAGCCTTTTTTTGTGCGTAAAGTTGTTCTTATTGGTGGAGAATCTAGTGGAAAATCAACCCTTGTTAATAAGCTTGCTAATATTTTTAATACTACTAGTGCTTGGGAGTTCGGGTGTGATTATGTATTGTCTCATTTAGGTGGTAACGAGATAGCACTACAATATTCTGATTATGATAAAATTGCGTTAGGGCATGCACAATATATTGATTTTGCTGTTAAATATGCAAATAAAGTTACTTTTATTGATACTGATTTTATTACGACTCAAGCTTTTTGTAAGCGATATGAAGGTAAAGAACATCCCTTTGTTCAGGCGTTAATTGATGAGTATCGGTTTGATCTTGTAATTCTTTTAGAAAATAATACACCCTGGGTTGCGGATGGTTTACGTAGATTAGGAAGTGAGAATGATCGTGATGAATTTCAAGCTTTACTAGTTAAAATGTTAAAGAAAAATAATGTTGAATTTGTTCATGTTCACTCTCCAAATTACGAGAGTAGATTTTTAATATGCATTTCCCTTGTTCAAAAATTACTTATGCTTGATGAGCAACCTATAAATACATAAATATATAAATATACATTTTAAATTTTTTCATTATACTTAAAATATTACTTAAGACTATAAAATGATACTTGAGTATAAGTATACTAAGTTTATTAAATATATTTATGATTTCTTAAATATTCTATGACTTTTAAAAAGTCAAAGTAATTATTCTTACTTTTTTAATGAAATAATTTTACTATATTACTTAGTAAGTAATGATAATATTTTACATATTAGGTTGTTTTTATATTTTTGTTGAAATGAGAAAGTCTTTAGCAGTAAACATCAGTTCAGTTAAAAATGTTTTTAAAAAAATTTATTACTAATTTGAAGAAAATAAAAGTATATCATAAACAATTTAAATATAAAATGTTTATGTATTATTTGATTGTCTTTGAAAAAAAAGATTCTAACGTAGAATCTTCTCTTTTAGAGAAGATGTTAAAATATAGTAGTGAAAAATTTTTTATAAGTAGCGCTTGGGGTATTATTACTATAATGTTTATGTTCATTTATAAATAAGTGTGTTAAGCATATAGATACGAATTATTTAAAATTTATAGTATAGAAAAGTTTATTTTTATTAAATAATGTGCAGAATAGATGTTTTAAGATTACTTATTTATAGATAATAATGCTAGATAGCATAATGTGAAAATAATTTGATGAGTTTTAAAATATATAAATTACTTTTATATATGAATAATATGTTTTTTTAGATAATTATTATACAAGTGTAGTAATTAGGGTAGTGTTTTTATTATTCTCTAGGAGAAATGTGTAAGATAGTAAAAGTTATAACCTCTATATTATAAGATTCCATTCTTAAATATTACATCATTTAAGATATGTTAGTTAAAAATATTTTAATATAAAAATTATAAAAATTACTCTATATCTAAATTTAGTTTTTTTAATTTAAAATTTGTTATTTTGTTGTTACACACAGATTTTAAATAGGTTCTAATAACAATTTGCGTAAACAAGATAAATAAAATCTGAAAATAATTACTCGTTATTCCCTTGATATGTATTTAAGAATGCTTTGCCTAATGATGAAGTAATCATTACAATAAATTATTATTAAACTTACCGTTTACTTATAAAATATTTGAGCCTTATTAAAAGTGAAAATTATATTGCTTGTTAATTTTTATACTTATTTATAAGTTACTAAAAAGAATTTTAAAATAGATATGTAATATTTTATAGACATTTAAGTTATAGAAAATTTTCAGTTAATTTAAAATGAATCATAAATAAAATTGCAAAAAAATAGAAATGAATATTAGATTAATTTAAATATATTACTTTTAAGAAAAATACGAAAACGTTACGTTATACATTTTTGTAATAAAAGTAACTTTATTTAATATAAATACAAATTTTTAAATCAGTTTATAATCGATAATGTTTTTCCATTAATCATAGTATTTTATCTTAACAATAATTGATTATAATGAACTTAATAGTTTTTAAGATCATTTACTGTATTTCCGATTATAATAAAAGTGATTATTTATTAAATAAATATTATAATAATACGCGATTATCTATAAATTATTGAAAATGCTAAAGATTTAGTATGAGAAAATATTTGAGACCATTGGACAT
Source organism: Candidatus Hartigia pinicola (assembly GCA_020541205.1). Taxonomy (GTDB): domain Bacteria; phylum Pseudomonadota; class Gammaproteobacteria; order Enterobacterales; family Enterobacteriaceae; genus Hartigia; species Hartigia pinicola. Next base: position 1,911,886 of record CP048208.1, on the reverse strand, counting down.
TATGTTAATATTTATATAATAAATTTAATAAAAATAAACATATTAGTTAATTATATGCTCAAAAATCAGTCTTGAATATAATTAAAGTTCATTGCACTAAAAAGAATAAACACTGAAATATGTTAAAATCTCTAAATTATGCGCTCGATACTTTTCAAGAATAATTATTCATATAATTAATTATTTTATTTAATAAAATCTATACAATATAATCATAAAGACTATATTATAATGTAGCACGATGTTTTTATTTAGTATTATGACATAATCTGAAAAATCTATTTTCTCTTTTTCATCAATAAAACATAAAGACTAATTTCTTAACTGTAATTTATGGAGATTATTAGTCTTCAATAATTCATACGTAAATATAAAGTACCTTTAGTACAGTGATTTCTTAGATAGTAGTATATAACATATGAGAGATATTTCAAAGCTATAGTGAAATATGATATAATAATTATTAGTGAATTTGTTGATAACACAGAAGAGATAGTAAATTTTTAAAACTAAAGATACAGAAAGATGCGCTATATATCAAGATAGTGTTAAGATTTAAATATTTATTTTTTAACCATGTATTTTTTTATAATTTCAGTGATAATATTTTTTTCTGAGATCAACATGATTAATAATACACATTTAATTTTTTTCAATAATTTATATATTATTTATTATCATTTTCTTCAAGGCTATGTCGGTATAGTTGTTATCGGAGATCTGTCTTTATTCTTACTAAGAGTATAATAGATCCACAGTTTATTCGTCGACAAGTTTATGGTAATATATTAGAAGCGCATATTAGTCAAAAGTTTAAGAAAAATATAGATATCAAATATTATAAATAAAGCTTGTGTTATTGGGAACGTGTATAAAGGCAACGTGCTACTCATAGGTTAGACTTATGATTTCTTTAGTTGAATAAGAAAAGAAGTAGCAATAAATATAGAAAAATCTAATACTGTGTATAATGAAGTTCATCAAAAGAACCCTATTAATTTAGGTGCGGTTTTAAAAGATCTTTAGCTAACTACTAAAATTAAGTTACAAACGCTTATGATTAATAGTTTTAAATTCATTAAACTTAAAAATTATTACTGAACATTCTCAAGTATTTTTATTAGGTATTTTAACTTAACAAGAATCTTATATTTTAGAAAAAATGGCTAGGGTAATATCTAGTATTAGTCGTGTCACGACAAATTTTATTTATCTTCATGAATTATAAATAATATAGTAAATAGTTTAGTAATTGATTGGTTTTGATTTTTAAAGTTATTATTTAAGCATGTTGCGTTAAAAATTTTTTATAAATTCAACATGTTTAAATGTATAAAATAATTTTAATTTTATTGATGTAAACTTTATTAGATGCTTGTTGTTATAACAGTGTTTTAAATTATATCTTGTTATGATAACAGAAATAAATATTTAACAATCTATGAAAAAAATCAGTGTAACTATTTTTTATTATCTTTATTTTATTTTAAGTCATAATAACAGTATAATACATGACATTAAGATAAAACTTCAGTAATGAAGAATAATTTTTGTTTTTACTATTACTACAATTAAAAAAATAAGTAAAATCTAACTGAATTTATTTAGCTAAAATATTATATATAAGAAAAACCGAATTGAACTCAGCTATTATTTTATTTTTAGTTATTATAATAAAATATATAACTAGTATGTATATAAAATAACTATCTAAAAAAATTATACATAAATTAATAAAATTAAAATTTTATTGGGGTATCATATGTAAAATATCATTAGACGTTAACTGATTGTGCTTCACGTAATAGTTTATTCAAGTTTTCAAATATAATTATTTGATAGATTTTATTAGCATTAGCAAATCTGTACAGTAGTGAAGTAATCGAGAAATGTTTTAAAATTAAACTTTTCTTTCTTAATACCTGAAAAAGCGTTTTTTGTAAATTTTAGTATATAAAGTACTATATTATTTCTATAGATATGAAATAATTGTATTATTAATGCAATAAGATTCTGAGTGATGTTATAAAAATCTAGATTATATTACTATTTTAATATTTTCACATAGAACAGCTAAGAGAAATATAATCAAAATTTAGTTTATCATATGTTAAAAATATAGTTAGTAATATCTGCATGAACATTAGTCAAAATATATATATAATTTTTGAATCATTTGTGCAGTTAAACGTTAGAAATGTCGTAATATTTTATGAAAATGTATAAATAAATAAAAATTTTTATTATTAACTAAGTATCTTTGTCCATACATTAAAATTACTGTCGTATTATTTTAATAACAACTGATAATATTAGGAATACAAAGTACATTAATTTTAGTATTCACAAAAAAATACTTAGATATCTGAGTGTGTGTGATTAAATTATATTGATACGTATAAAAGATGTTTGGATAACATTTCATGTTAAATTATTAAGCTTAATAAGGGCACCTAAATACATCACTAAATATAAAAGACATTTCAATATGTTCGTACATATTGTAGCATGTTTAGTGTTGAACATTTTTGATGTCATACATTTTCTTTTTTATAAATATCATGATATTCAATAGAATACTAATCTTTTTAAGATATTGAAAATCATGCGAATTCACTTAGTGAAAGTTATATTTTTATCATGATCAATGATTATTTTTTATTTTTTAAATTATAGTGCGCCTTTATATCTTTTAGTTATTAGATTAATTTTATATATCTCAAATGTTTTTTAATTGTCTACAGATTTGTTTTTACATTTACAAATGATTTTAATGTGTTCTTATATTGATCGCCTGCTTTGTTATGCGTCTTATTTTTTTATTTCTATGTAGATAAAAGATTTATTGATAGTTTTTAATTATTGTAGATATACTATAATTAAATTTATTAAATAAGTATAATTTATCTTTTTTATCAGTCTGATGATATCATGCCATCTTCTTTTGAGAGATTAATTATTTTATCTTAATTATTATTGATTAGAAAAATAGTTTAATGCTTCTATAACTATTAAAGATTACGTTATTTATCATTACTCAACTTTATTTTAATAATTATGATTGCGGGTTATTTTTTGAGTATCATAATACTTATTAGTCCTTAAAAATAAAAATATAAAGAGTAATATTTATTTTTTCTGTTATTTATATGATTTTTCTTTTTAATATTAAATTTTATAATGTTAATACTGAAAATAAAAAAATAATAAGTTTTATCAATGAATATTGAACCACTAAAATTCATTTTATTATAGTGTAATTAATATAATTGTATATTAAATCAGGTCGTGCAACTTTACATAAAATAGATAACATTGAGTGCTAAAAATGAATATTATATTTTAGTTCAGTAATTTAAGTATAGTTAAGTGAAAAAGTTTTCTATATAAAGTTAATCAATTCAAAAAATACATTACAATAAGAAGAATCATCAATATTGAGTCTAAAACAATCGCCTGAGTGACACAAGAAATATTGAAAATTTTTTACATTTTTAACACGTTCAGCATAATATTAATGCTATTTTCTTATAATTATTTTAGGTATTAACTAACGAATATTAATTTAGAAATTATCTAAAAAATAAAATTACTTTATAAAAAACGTTATATATTATGAGTATACAGAACTTTAAAAAATCTTATTGTATTTAAATCGTCCAGAATAGTTTTACAAGTGCAAAAGCACATAAAAATTTTAGAATCTTGGTCATTACTGAATATTATTCTATTTTTTTCTTTTTTTAAGTCGAGAGACTACAACGTAGTCAATATTAAAGTAGTCATAGTTTTGAAAACTAAAATAGGTTATTGTGTAGTTAGAGAATTGAATTAGAGTTTATGCAGTGTAAATAAAATATAATTCGATATTAGAGTATCTTTATTCATATAAACAAAATACGGTGCTAGAATTAAATGCACTAGATTAGAATGTAAAAGTTAGTCTTATGTTTTTTTATATTTTCGTGGTTAGTTTGCAACACACTCTGTAGTTATATATAGTGATATATCGCGTTGTGAAAGTGATTTGATCTACTAATTGACAGATTGATTGTCACGATTGTTCATGCATTGATCATCGCTTGGATCGTGATTTTTTTATATTCCTTTTTTAAAGAAAATCGTAGCAATATATTTACATTGGAAATTTATTTAAACTTCATAAATTAGACTAAAAACTAGATCTTTCTGGAAGTTTTTACTAATTACTTCAATGTTAGCAGTGAATCTTACTAATGAATCTTACTAAAAGTGCTTTGGGTATAGTCGATAATTATGTTTTGAACCAATAGTAGAATTAATTACTAATTTCAGTGGTAGTATTTCAGTATCAATAATAATATTACTTTAATATAAATCTTAAGTTGTTTCCTTTACATTTAAACATATAGTATCTAACTTATTTAGATAAGAATTCTGAACACTTATTTTATAATTTTCTAATATATTACTTCAAGAATGATATAAATCTTTATTATTATTGTCTTTATTGAAGCAATTAGTAAATTTAATAAAGAAGCATGGTGTACAGTATTTTATTTCTTGCATAAGTTATTGCATTTGACTAAGTCAGGTATTGAAAAATGATGAAGTATTTGAAATACATTCACATATCTAGATTGTATTTAGAATGATATTTTTATGATTTTATATTCTGTTAAGTTATTTTAAATCTTATCATTGTATGTTTATTTTTTTAGAGTAAGAAAAAGTATAATGGTCATTATAATTGAAAATTTTCAATAAAGCATACGCTTTTTACTCAAAAATAAAGAAATATATGTACTGTAATAAATGTTAATACATTTCTGTTCTGTATCTGCAAAGATGATTACTAATGTAAGATGTTACTTACTAAGATGTATAGTAAGAATACATATTATTGTTCTGATTTTTCTTTAAACAACTATTAAAATAAAGACGTATGTGATACAGTAAAAAGTACATATGTCATCAATAAAATTTACGTTAGCAATATTTAGAATTGTGACACTATTGTTAATTATTTATGTACTGAAATTTTTTAAAAGCTGATAATTCGAATAAAAAGTTTGTGTATATTGATAATGTATTACAGTATAATAAAATCACAGTTTATTCAATATAATTGAAAGAATACTTTAGAAGTCTTACCAACAGAAAAGTATTTTATAGAATTTTAGTTTGAATAATAATTATTTTCATATATGAAAGTGCATATTAAGCAATAGATTACTATACTTTTGAAATGTTTGTAAATAGTATCTATGTTAAATTCTAAATAATTTTTATAAAGAGTACAATATAATATTATGAATATAATATTATTTATTAAGAAATGTAAGTTATTTCATGTATCTTATTCTGGTAAGAAAACTTTTCAAGAATATAAAAGTAATGAGAGATAAATCACGATGTTTTTGTGGTACAACTCTAAAATTTATTACTTTATTTTTTAGAAAAATACTAGATAAGTTTTAAATATTTCATTAAGACAGATTATTTGTCCTGATGTATTTTATAAAATGTATTGAGTGAATATATTTTGGTAAAAGATATTGTATTAAGATTATTGATTAAAGTATTATTTTTGTATAGTTATTATTTTATTTCAATATTTATTAATCTAGGTAATTTTTGTTAGTAATTGTTCATTCAATTTTAAATTTACTATCTTTTGATTTAAGATGAAAGATATTTTATTTACTTTAATATTACTAAAATTATAAAAATATTTATTTAATTTACCTTACTTAAGAACACAAATCTTGCTTTATGTTTGAAATGCATATAGTGTCTTAGTTATGCTTTTATAGTCGTATGATTATTCATAAAAGATTCATGATCTTCAATCGTAAAATTAACTTGAATATTATTTTTATTAAACATATAGTTAATATCAACTTATGGAATTTATGTCTATAAAAATATTGTATTCATTTTAATAAATATCATTGATTTTATATTTGATGTATTTATATAAAAATGGTATTCAATTTTTTTAAGGAAATTTTCAGATTTATTATAAATTTTAATGGAGCCTATAATACAATTGATTATCTTTAATATAAAATTTATATATACTATATTAATAAATATTTATAAAAACCTTAAAACTTTCAACTATAGGTAAATTAGTTAGTTAATAATGTATTTATATTTTAACTAGAGTTAAAATTATTTTACATTACTTTATATTATTTATAGTGTTTATATTTAACTTCTAAATAAATACTTAAGTAAATATATTATAATTATACAAAAGGTGATATTTTATCGACTCTCCTAATTAATATCTATAACTATAAATATGATTTCATTATTTATTTCATAAATACTAATTATTTAATATAAAAAGTAGATTAGGAAATTAATCTACTATGTCATTATTTGTATTTTTAATCTAGAAAATTTATTATGTTTTACATTATATACATTTTTCAATAATATTTTATGATGTTATAGCTATATTAAAATCTAAAATAATTAAATACCAGATAAATTTTTTAGAAATATACAATATTATCATAAAATAATTTAGATACTATTATATCAACATCTTGCATTTTATATCATGTGAAAATTTAATATGAATTCAATCATGTAAGAAATATTGTAACGTATTTATAAAGTTCTTTATAGACATTATAATGAATTATTTATAAATTTTTTTGAATTAAAGTGATTTTTTATTTTTTGAAATATTACTTCTTAGTGTAAATAAACATTACGTTTTCATAACATCACTTATTAAGTTCATAATTAAAATTAATATTAGTAATGCTAGTAAATTTAATATTTAATAATACTTAATGATATGCACTACTCTTAAACATTTCTGAAATTTTTTAAACATCATTACGTCTACATGAATCGTATTATTAAAATTTTAAATATTAAATGTATTATTAGATTGAATTTTTAGACTTGAGAAGTAAAAATGTGAAGATTGGATAATGGATGTTTGTATGTATTTTTTTTGTAAATTATATTGATCTTTAAATAACATATCTTTCAATAAAAAGTGTAAAGATTACTACTTTACACACTTTCATTTTACTTTAAATATTGTTTTTTACACGTTTAACTACACGTAAGAGCTGTTTTTATTGTTTTTTATTAAAATACTGAATTTTACTTAATAATATTTAATAAATTTTAGTTATTATAACTACACTAGAAATTTATTTAATTTTTTTAACTATTGAATAAATTTAGATAATATTATAATCCGATTATTCCACTTTAATTATATAACTTTTAATTTATTAATACGAATAAGTTATGATGAATGATTATTTTCTTAAATATTAGCCCTGGATCTCATGAAACACAATTTAACTTAATAATATTGTTAAGTAATTTATCGAAATTATAGATTATAGTTACTCTAGATAGAGTAAAAATATCTCTTATATTTTATATCTTTTAGAGATTATCTCACATTTCTTTTTTGAAGTTTAATTTCTTTTTTATTTTATCCAAAATTACTAGTTAATGTTGTTTACTTTTTAAGTTATAAAACTTTTGTAAGTTAAAATATACGTTTCGTACGTAAAAGTAACTAAACTATATCTAATATGTTATCGATAAATTATAATAAAACGATTTTTCATTAATTATCATTGTTGTAATATAATTTTAAAATTATGAATCTTTAATAAAGTTAGATGAATAATATATTTTAATTTTTATTGATTAATAATTTTATTTTATGTTTATAATATAAAATTTATTATTTGTATTACAGTGATAAATAAATTTGTCGATGTTTTTACAGGAAATTTTAGAATAGATTTTTTTGAGTTTAATAGGGATTTATTAATGATATTGTATTATTTATTGAAGTAGTTTAATTAATTTATATTCTAAATTTTTACTTTATATATTTTAAGTATTTTTGATCTATTAGTGATCTTTTCTTTTATAAAGATAAGTGTAGGCTTGAGTCAATTTTATCTATTAAATCTATTTTATAAATATATTAGATAAATTATCGAGATCGTTTAATTGAATTAAAATAAGAGATAAAATAAACATGCAATAGTATAATATCTTTACTAAAGAGAGTGCCATTAACTAACGTCAATTTATAAAATAAATATTATCATACTATTATTAATTAATAATTGTATAATAATTATAAATATTTTTAATACAAATACTAGAAAAAAGAAAAACAATTCATCCTAATCAAATTATGAGTTTAACACGATTATTTTTAATATTTTACATAAATTATTGATTTTAATTAATTTCATTTTCGCTGTATTATGCATTAATTAAAATAGATTTAGATAAATCGTATTACACAAAATAATGATATTTATAAATCTCATGGATTTTTAAAAAATCAAATCTGATTTTAACTAAGCATTAATAATATATATTAATTATAATATAATTTTAAATATTATAAATAAAGTTTATATTATCTTTAGAATTCAGATCATTAGTGAAATTAAGATAAATATATAAGAATATAATCTTAGTAAAAATTCTTATTATATTATATTCATATATATGTTATATTTTTTTTAAAAAGAAACAGTGTAAGTATTTATTATATAATATTATTAATTTTTAAAAAAATCAAAATAAAATATAATACGTAATATTTATTATTATTTATGGAATAAATTTAAAATATTAGTTAAGTAATGAAAAATTTATTTTCATAAAAATGAATATTATAGTATCTTAAAATATTAAATTTTATTATAAAGTATTTTTTAATTTTTATTTTTTAATTAAATAAATTATATAACTTATATTATAAAATAATAATTATTATGATTTATCTCATGATAAATAAAACATCTTACTCATTTAAATATGTATTGTATAGGATTTTATCTTTTAATAATTCATAATAATAAACTCATGTTAAATGAAAACATGATCTTTCTATAAAATATTACAATGTTTTTACTAAGTTTTTGTTTTGTGTATGTAACAATAGATAATTATAATAAGGAACACATAAATCAGTAAGCAATATATTCAGCCATTTTTTAAAAATATATGTGATTATTTTTTAATTTTTATTAAAACTAGAATTGCTTATTAAGTATTAAAGACTATAAAATGGAGATAAGTATGTGACGAAATTATAACATAAAGTTAACACGGAGTATATCTAGGATTTTAAGTGATGTAGATCACAGAATTTCTGTTTTCTGTTATAAGATTAAATAGGCGTACAATCTGGCTTTTATTTAATTACACATTTAATATATTAAAACTTAATTTCAAAATTATTATAAAAATTTTTATCATATTTTGCAGCTAAAAGAATAGTGCAAACATGGTATACATGAGATTAATTCGAGATTATAGTGTAAAATTTATTAATTTTTTAATTAATTATCTTGTATGTGATTAAAGAAATTTACTTAGTAAAGTGTACTCTATTTTTGTAAGAGGAATATTTATTAGATTTCAATAGTATTTTAAAATATTTATAAATTTTCTTTTTGGTATCGTTAATTAAAATAGTGTAAATACCTTTTAGGTAGTAAGTTATGTTATTTATATTAGTAAATTTTATCTTTGTTCACTATCATTAGAATTAAAATTTAGGATAAATAAGTATCTAAGTTTTGCAAATTTTAAAAATTTTAAAATTATTACATTTAATACTAATCTGAGTTTTTATTCTGTAATATTAATTAATAAATAAAATAATAATCAGATTTTCCTGATAATTTTAAAAATTTAAAAATATTTTATTTTAGTGTTTTTAAAAAATGATCTTGTTAAGGAAGCAATTAATTCTTTAAATGAAATATACAGTCTTAAAAAAACAATATGTAATTATGTGCTTCGTATATTAATGATAATTAAACTAAAATTTTATTTTCCAAAGTAATAGATTCTGAAATATATCTTTAAAAACACTAAATAATCAGTATTATCTTGGATCTTTTTAATTTAGTAAAATAAAAAATTAAAATGTGTTTAATGTTATAAAACTTAAAGTGTCACGTATAATATTTAAAATATATCGTTGTGACTAGTATTACTTATGAAATTAAATCATTGCGCCTGAAGAGTCGAAGCAGTTATACAATAGAGTGTATAATAGAGTATTATGTCAGTATTAATATTATGCTAATATAATTACCAATAGTTTGTATGGAAGAGGTTTTTTAACCTTTAGCATCAAAATGATGTAGATTAATTTTTTCTTGGTTGTTCATTAGATTTACTCAATCATAGAAATATTAAATTTAGTTTTAGTAGTTTACAAGGGTTCGTAAAATAATTAAGAATATAAAAGTTACTTTCATTTATATGAAATATTGTTGTTTAACGTAATCTATTTTCTGAGAAAGTACATAAAGTGCAAGTGCTAAGTGAAATAAACATATTAGCATTATGTTGGCCTTATTTAAAATCCATGAAAATTATTAATGTTACGCTAAGCTATCTTAACTATTCTTTCTAACTAAGTTCGTGTATATTTTGCAGTAATCATGCTTGGTAACACTTGTGGGCATTAATGTATTAATACCAAGGGGAATGTGACTGCGATATTAATTATATCTAGAAAATAAGCGAAATATTTAAAAATGTATATTGAAATTTATTGTGTTCTAATCAGAACTATTAAAGAAAATAGTGAGCATGTATGTCATTATGCATTATGTTGAAACACATTTTATATTTTTTAAGTAAAAATAGAATATCAAGAAGAAATTTTGTTAACTGTAACTATCAAATATCTCGGTTTTTATGTGATGAAATATGTTCACTGAACTCACACACTGTGTGTCCATTCTAATTAAAATTTCCTATCGTTAAAGTATCAATTATTTTCTAATTAACACATGTGTGAGAACTTCCGGCAATTATAGTAGACTTAGCATTGATAACGATATTAATAACTTTAATATTTCACTCGTCATTCTATATCAAAATAAATATTGTACTAATTGATCGTATATTGATCGCGCATATTATTTTATAGTTGTTTTGATCACTTCTATATAAATATTATCAATACTAAAATTAGTTTTTATTGGTATATATAAACATAAAATTTTGACATCGAATAATGATCTAAATAGTTTGGAAAACAAGATTTAGATGAGATTTGATTTAGTGCGGAAGCGTTGAAAATAAAGTATTTATAATATTGATTGCATCAATACATATCAGCTTGATAATTTTCTTATAAAAACTTTTTTTGTTTTACATTGTTATAATTGAATTTTTTAAATGATAATGTATTTAAAATAAGTTGTATTTATAATTTTATTAGTATAATAATTAAATGCTTGTAATGATTTCAAGAATCATAATATGTAATATCAAATATAAATATTTATTTCTATAAACAATAAATTTATATTTGATATCTGCTATTTTTACTTACAGTCATAATGTTTGATTGTACTAAAATAAATAACCTGATTGCATCTATATAGTACACAATATCTTATTAATGTAAATTAGTAACATAATAATCCGTTAATTTTTCATGTTTTTAAAGTAAATTAAGATGCAAGGTATTAATTTTATATTCACAGAAACAAGAAAAATACAGGACTGAGTATTAATTTTGTCAATAAAATGAATTATTAAAATTATAAAAAGAATTGCTTATAGACTAAATTAGTGTACTAAAATTTTTAGTTATAGATTTAATGATTTTAACGTTAGATGAAATTTTCATATGAATACAATTCACTATAAAAATCAATCATTTTTTAATGATATAAAACCAGTACTTTTAAAGCACTGGTTTTATAGACTAAGAAATTTTATTTTTTCTTGTTATTAAAGCCTGCATTTAACAATTCAGCTAAGTTAGCTGTTGCTTCATCTGCGCTAATCTGTGGAACTTCCGAAAGATTACTCAGTTTGCGATGATGTATACGATCTTGATGGTATGCAAATCCAGTGCCTGCGGGGATTAAACGACCAACAATAACATTTTCTTTTAGACCTCGAAGCTCATCGTATTTACCTGCAACAGCCGCTTCTGTCAAGACGCGTGTTGTTTCTTGAAAGGATGCTGCTGAGATAAAAGATTCTGTTGCTAGAGATGCCTTAGTAATACCTAATAAGTCACGAACATAGCTCGCTGGGTACTTATGTTCTATTTCTAATTTACGATTAGAAACTTTAACACGTGAATATTCTACCTGTTCACCTTTGAGGAATTCTGAGTTTCCTGCATCTACAATGGTTACTTTACGTAACATCTGACGTACTATAACTTCAATGTGTTTATCGTTAATTTTAACACCTTGTAAGCGGTACACTTCTTGCACTTCATTAGTGATGTATCGTGTGACTGCGTGTATGCCACGTAGTCGTAGAATATCGTGTGGAGATTCTGGACCATCAGAAACAACATCACCATGTTCGACAATTTCGCCTTCAAATACGTTTAATTGACGCCATTTAGGTATCATTTCTTCGTAGGGATCAGAACCGTCTAATGGAGTAATAACTAAACGACGTTTTCCTTTAGTTTCTTTACCAAATGATATAATACCGCTGATCTCAGCTAGAATTGCTGGTTCTTTTGGACGACGAGCCTCAAATAAATCAGCTACACGTGGTAAACCACCGGTTATATCTTTAGTACCAACAGATTCTTGTGGAATACGTGCTAAGGTATCACCTGCATTGATAAAAATCCCATCATTTAATTGAACAATTGCCTTACCGGGTAAGAAGTATTGAGTAGGTATATCTGTATTAGGTATAAGTATATCTTGTTTATTTATATCAACAATGCGCAGTGCAGGACGCAAATCTTTAGCACCTGCTGTACGTTCAGAGTTATCCAAAATAACGATTGAAGATAGACCAGTTAACTCATCAGTCTGACGAGTCATTGATTGACCATCAAGCATGTCAGAAAAACAAATAATACCAGATGCTTCACTAACAACAGGCATAGTATGTGGATCCCAATTAGCAACAATTTCACCACCATTAACTGCTGCACCATCACCTTTAGTTAAGTGTGCACCGTAAGGAACTTTATAACTTTCTTTAGTACGACCGAATTCATCAATTAAACGTAATTCAGTATTACGTGAAGTAATAACTAGCTTACCTTCTGTATTAATAACAAATTTAGCATTCAACAGTTTTAAGGTACCGGTATTACGTACTTGAATATTTGATTCTGCCGCTGCGCGAGATGCTGCACCACCTATATGGAATGTACGCATTGTCAGCTGTGTACCTGGCTCACCAATGGATTGTGCTGCGATAACGCCAATAGCTTCACCTTTATTAATTATGTGACCACGAGCAAGATCTCGACCATAACAATGAGCACATACACCAAAGTCAGTTTCACAACTTACAACTGAACGTACTTTGACGCTGTCAACTGAGTTAGTTTCTAACAAATCACATAGCTTTTCATGAATTAATGTGTTACGAGAAATAAGAATGTCAGTGGTACCTGGAATTAATATGTCTTCTGCCGTGACACGTCCTAATACGCGTTCACGTAGCGGTTCTTTAACGTCACCACCTTCGATAACAGGAGTCATTAAAATACCTTCGTGAGTATCACAATTATCTTCAGTAACTACTAAGTCCTGTGCTACATCAACTAAACGACGCGTTAGATAACCGGAGTTTGCTGTTTTTAATGCTGTATCTGCAAGACCTTTACGTGCTCCATGTGTAGAAATAAAATATTGCAGAACATTTAAACCTTCACGAAAGTTAGCTGTGATTGGTGTTTCGATAATAGAGCCATCTGGTTTAGCCATTAGACCACGCATACCAGCAAGCTGACGGATTTGCGCAGCAGAACCACGAGCACCTGAATCAGCCATCATAAAAATACTATTAAAAGAAATCTGCTGTTCTTCTTTTCCATCACGGTTTATAACTGTGTCAGTTGATAAGTTTTCCATCATTGCTTTAGAAACACGTTCGTTCGCTGCAGCCCATATATCTATAACCTTATTATATCGCTCACCTGCTGTAACTAGACCTGATTGAAATTGCGCTTGAATTTCTGCAACTTCTGCTTCGGCTTCTATGATAATCCCTGCTTTTTTTTCAGGAATAACTATATCGTCAATACCAACTGATGCACCAGAACGTGCTGCATAGGCAAATCCAGTATACATAATTTGGTCTGCAAAAATGACTGTTGGCTTCAGACCTAGTACACGATAACAAGTATTCAGCATGTTAGAAATAGCTTTTTTACCCAATACTTGATTCACTAAAGCATAAGGTAAACCTTTCGGTACAATCATCCACAAAATTGCACGACCAATAGTAGTATCAACTAAACTGGTATTAATTCTAACGTGACCTTTATTATCTTTTACTTCTTCAGTAATACGGACTTTAACACGAGCATGCAATGATGCATGACCTGAACGATAAACACGTTCAGCTTCTTTAGGTCCAGTTAAAACCATCCCTGCGTTTTTTGCATTAATACAGTCACGCGTCATATAGTAGAGACCTAATACAACATCTTGTGAAGGAACGATAATAGGTTCTCCACTTGCGGGAGATAAAATATTGTTAGTTGACATCATTAATGCACGCGCTTCTAATTGAGCCTCTAAGGTTAGAGGAACGTGTACCGCCATTTGGTCACCATCAAAGTCGGCATTGTATGCTGCACAAACTAAAGGATGCAACTGGATAGCTTTCCCTTCAATTAAAATCGGTTCAAAAGCCTGAATACCTAAACGGTGCAATGTTGGTGCACGGTTCAGCATAACTGGGTGTTCACGGATAACTTCATCTAATATATCCCATACCACTGCTTCTTCACGTTCAACCATTTTTTTTGCTGCTTTAATGGTTGTTGCTAGACCACGAAGCTCTAATTTACCATAAAGAAATGGTTTAAATAATTCCAAAGCCATTTTTTTAGGTAGACCGCACTGATGTAAACGTAGATATGGACCTACGGTGATAACTGAACGACCGGAGTAATCGACACGCTTACCAAGTAAGTTTTGACGGAAACGACCTTGTTTACCTTTAATCATGTCAGCTAAAGATTTTAGAGGACGTTTGTTAGAACCAGTAATAGCACGACCGCGACGACCGTTGTCTAATAGTGCATCAACAGCCTCTTGTAACATACGTTTTTCGTTACGTACAATGATGTCTGGTGCAGCCAGATCTAAAAGACGTTTGAGACGATTATTACGGTTAATTACACGACGATAAAGATCGTTCAGATCTGATGTTGCAAAACGGCCGCCGTCCAGTGGAACTAAGGGACGTAAATCTGGCGGCAATACTGGTAGAACATTTAGGATCATCCACTCTGGATTATTACCTGATTGAATAAATGCTTCTAACAGTTTAATGCGTTTAGTGAGTTTTTTGCGCTTAGTTTCAGAGTGAGTGTCATTGAATTCTTCACGAAGAGTGTTACATTCATTTTTAAGATCAAGGTTTTTTAATAAACATTGGATTGCTTCTGCACCCATTTTTGCATCAAATTCATCACCGAACTCTTCTAAAGCATCCAGATATTGTTCTTCTGTTAAAATTTGTGTGCGTTCAAGACTAGTCATTCCGCCTTCAACAACAACATATGATTCAAAATATAGAACACGTTCAATGTCACGTAAAGGCATATCAAGCAGCAAACCGATACGAGATGGTAGTGATTTTAAGAACCAGATATGTGCAGTTGGAGCGGCAAGCTCAATATGACCCATTCGTTCACGACGAACCTTGGTTTGTGTAACTTCAACGCCACACTTTTCACAAATTACACCGCGATGTTTTAAACGTTTATATTTACCGCATAAACATTCATAATCTTTTACTGGCCCAAAAATACGCGCGCAGAAAAGGCCGTCACGTTCAGGTTTGAATGTACGGTAGTTGATAGTTTCTGGCTTTTTTACTTCACCGAATGACCACGAACGGATCATATCAGGTGATGCCAGAGCAATTTTGATCGCATCAAACTCTTCGGTCTTGGTTTGCGCTTTCAGAAACTTAATTAAGTCTTTCACAAAATAACTCCTGTCGGAGTTAGACCTGTCAAGTGAGTAGCTTCTGGTGTCATGTGCGCCCCCTTAATTTCAGTATTTATCTGGGTGGAAGACTAGATCTGGACTTCTAGTACAAACAAATTATACCTCTTCTAGTTCGATGTTAATAGCTAGTGATCGGATCTCTTTTAGTAATACGTTAAAAGATTCCGGCATACTTGGTTGCATCTGATGACTACCATCGACAATATTTTTATACATCTTTGTACGACCATTAACGTCATCCGATTTAACAGTAAGCATTTCTTGCAGCGTATAAGCTGCACCATATGCTTCTAGTGCCCAAACTTCCATCTCTCCGAAACGTTGACCACCAAATTGTGCCTTACCACCTAGTGGTTGCTGCGTCACCAAGCTGTAAGAACCAGTAGAACGGGCGTGCATTTTATCGTCTACTAAATGATTTAATTTTAGCATGTACATGTAACCAACAGTTACTTGACGTTCAAACTTCTCACCAGTTCGACCATCGAACAATGTAATTTGACCGGACGTATGTAAACCACCAAGTTTTAATAATTCTTTGATTTCAATTTCTTTTGCACCATCAAATACGGGTGTTGCGATTGGCATGCCGTTTTTGAGATTTTCAGCTAAACGAAAAACTTCATCATCAGAGAAAGCCTTCAAATCAACTTTTTGACGCGTATCATCACCAAGGTTATAGGCTGTTTGGATAAACTCACGTAGTGTAGTAATGCTTTTCTGTTGTTTAAGCATAGCATTAATTTTATCACCAATACCTTTTGCTGCCATACCTAAGTGAGTTTCTAGAATTTGACCAATATTCATACGAGATGGTACACCTAAAGGGTTTAGAACAATATCAACTGGGTTACCATTTTCATCATAAGGCATGTCTTCAATGGGGTTGATTTTTGAGATAACACCTTTATTTCCATGGCGGCCTGCCATTTTATCACCTAGTTGAATTTGACGTTTAACAGCCAGATAAACTTTAACAATTTTTAGTACTCCTGGGGCAAGGTCGTCACCTTGAGTGATTTTATGGCGTTTAACATCAAGTATCTTCTCAAACTTTGATTGTAGTGCATCATATTGTTCAGCTAATTGTTCTAACTGTTTTTGTTTCTCTTGATCAACCAGGTATAGATCTAACCAACGATTACAAGACAGTTTATTCAGTTGGTCAACTTCAATTCCGCCACTAATTAATACAGAGCGAATACGTGCAAATAGACCAGATTCGAAGATACGTAGTTCTTCAGTCAAGTCTTTTTTTGCTTCACGTAACTGAGTTTCTTCGATTTCTAAAGTACGTTTATCTTTTTCTACACCATCACGAATAAAAACCTGCACATCAATAATTGTGCCAGAGACACCATTTGGAACTCGTAAAGAAGAATCTTTAACATCAGATGCTTTTTCACCAAAAATTGCACGTAGTAGTTTTTCTTCTGGTGTTAATTGAGTTTCACCTTTAGGCGTCACTTTACCAACAAGGATATCTCCGCCTTTTACTTCGGCACCAATATACACAATACCGGACTCATCTAATTTAGAAAGAGCTGATTCACCAATGTTTGGGATGTCTGCTGTAATTTCTTCAGGCCCCAATTTAGTATCACGAGATACACAAGCAAGTTCTTGAATATGAATAGTTGTAAAACGGTCTTCTTGAACGACACGTTCAGAAACGAGGATAGAATCTTCGAAGTTATAACCATTCCATGGCATGAATGCAACACGCATGTTTTGGCCAAGAGCCAATTCACCGAGGTCAGTTGAAGGTCCATCAGCTAAAACATCTCCACGTTCAATTGGTTCACCTAAAGATACGCAAGGTATCTGGTTAATACAGGTGTTTTGGTTAGAGCGGGTATATTTAGTCAGATTATAAATATCAATTCCAGCTTCTCCTGAATGCATCTCGTCTTCTTGTACTTTAATAACAATACGTGACGCATCAACATACTGAACTGACCCTCCACGTTTTGAAACTACTGTAACACCAGAATCAACAGCAACTGCACGTTCCATTCCAGTCCCAACTAATGGTTTATCAGCACGTAAAGTAGGAACTGCTTGACGTTGCATGTTTGCACCCATTAGTGCACGGTTAGCATCATCGTGTTCAAGGAATGGAATTAAGGAGGCGCCAACAGAAACCACTTGTTGAGTTGAAACATCCATATATTCAACCTGGTCACGAGTAAATAAACTTGATTCACCACGATTACGGCAAGTAATGAGTTCTTCAACGAACCTACCATTTTCATCTAGGACGGTGTTTGCTTGAGCGATAATAAAATTACCTTCTTCAATAGCAGACAGTTCATGGATTTCGTTAGTGACTAGGCCATGACGTACTAAACGATATGGTGTTTCAAGAAAACCATATTTATTAGCCTGTGCATATACAGAGAGTGAGTTAATCAGACCAATATTTGGGCCTTCTGGTGTTTCAATTGGACATACACGTCCATAGTGGGTTGGATGAACGTCACGTACTTCAAATCCTGCTCTTTCACGGGTTAAACCACCTGGGCCTAATGCTGAAATACGACGTTTATGCGTAATTTCAGACAGTGGGTTATTTTGGTCCATAAATTGAGAAAGCTGGCTGGAGGTAAAAAATTCTTTCACTGCTGCAGAAATTGGTTTCGCGTTAATCATATCTTGCGGCATTAATGTATCAAGATCTCCCAGAGAAAGACGTTCTTTTACTGCTCGTTCAACACGTACTAGACCAATGCGGAACTGGTTTTCTGCCATTTCACCTACAGAGCGAATACGACGGTTTCCTAAGTGATCAATATCATCTACCTCACCTTTACCATTACGAATATTGATAAGTTTTTTCATTACATCTATGATATCTTTCTGACTTAAGATGCCAGGACCTGTAATCTCGTCTCGAGATAATGAACGATTGAACTTCATACGACCAACCGCAGATAAGTCATAACGATCTTCTGAGAAAAAGAGATTATCAAATAGATTTTCTGCAGCTTCGCGTGTTGGTGGTTCACCAGGACGCATCATTCGGTAAATTTCGACTAGTGCACCTAAGCGATCATTTGTTGGATCTATACGAATAGTTTCAGAAATATATGCTCCATGGTCTAAATCATTCGTAAATAGCGTTTCAATGGTTTTATAACCAGCCTGGCTCAGGCGTGCTAAAATATCTAATGAAAGCTCCATATTGGCTGTGCAAATTAGCTCGCCTGTACTTTCATTAATATAATCTCTTGCTGCCACTTTAGAAACGATGTATTCCATAGGAACTTCTATTGTATTAACTTTGTCTTGTTCTAGTAAGCGAATATGACGAGCTGTGATTCGACGTCCTTTTTCAACGTAAATTTTACCATTTGATTCGATATCAAAAGAAGCTGTTTCACCACGTTGACGCTCAGGTATTAGTATCATTATTAATTTGTTATCGTTAATTTGAAAGACAGTTTTATTGAAGAACAAATTAAGAATTTTTTCGGTGTTGTAATTCATTGCCCTTAGGATAATAGTTGCAGGCAATTTACGACGACGGTCAATACGTACAAAGAGATGATCTTTTGGATCAAATTCGAAATCAAGCCACGATCCTCGGTAAGGAATAATGCGTGCGTTATATAGCATTTTACCTGATGAGTGCGTTTTACCTTTGTCACTGTCGAAGAACACACCAGGACTACGGTGTAACTGAGATACGATGACACGTTCTGTCCCATTAATGACAAATGTTCCGTTTTCAGTCATGAGTGGAATTTCACCCATATACACTTCTTGTTCTTTGATATCTTTTACAGTGCCTTCTGGTGCTTCACGCTCATAAATAACAAGGCGTAATTTAACACGCAGAGGTGCAGAATATGTGATACCACGAATTTGACATTCTTTAACATCGAAAACAGGGGCACCTAGACGATAACTAACATATTGCAGTTCAGCATTACCGCTATAACTCTGAATAGGAAATACGGAACGAAAAGCTGCTTCTAGTCCATGTTGACCATTAGGATCTTGCTCGATAAACTTCTGAAACGAGTCAAGTTGAATAGAAAGAAGATAAGGTACGTCTAATACTTGTGGACGTTTACCAAAATCTTTACGAATACGTTTTTTCTCGGTATAAGAGTAAACCATAGGGTTCCTCAGCTCGCTGTTCAGTGACCTAAGTTTATCCGTCCGAAAGGACAGATTCGCTAACGCTATTTTTGCAACATAAAATTTATGCTTTCTGTAATCATAGTTAATATTACTCTTAAATCATTTTATTACAAAACTCCACTAGAGAACTATCCGAGAGGGTCGTAGATGCAGCCGCAGTGTATCAGTTGTCAATAGAAAGAGTATTGGAGGTTTTGTTAACACTAAAATTACGTAAAAAGCTGTTAATATGCATCCTTATTTCATAGAAAAAAGCTGATGAATTAATAATCATCAGCAATCAGCCTTTATGTAAGGTTGTAACTTAAAGGCTGAAATTATTTAAGTTCAACAGAAGCCCCGGCTGCTTCAAGAACTTTTTTCAAGTTTTCAGCTTCCTCTTTGCTAGAGTTTTCTTTAATAATAGTTGGGGCTGATTCTACTATATCTTTAGCCTCTTTTAGTCCAAGACCAGTGGCGCTACGAACTGCCTTAATAACAGACACTTTATTCCCCCCAATTGCAGAGAGGACGACATTAAACTCAGTTTTTTCTTCGATAGTTTCAACTGGACTTGCAGAAACAGTAATGGCTGAAGCAGCAGAAACGCCGAATTTTTCTTCCATCATACCAATAAGTTCAACAACATCCATTACAGACATCTCAGCAACTGCGTTAAGAATTTTGTCTTTAGTGATCGACATAACAAGTGTTCCTAAAATTCAGAAATAATTTATACGTTAATAAAGTAACAAAAGAAATGGCTTATACAGCTCCTTTCTGATCACGTAGAGCAGCTAAAGTTCGCACGAGTTTTCCTGTAGAGGCTGCTTGAATAGTTTCTATCAGGTGTGCGATGGCTTCTTTGTAAGTAGGCAGTTGTGCTAAAATATCTATATTTTTAGCCTCAATTAACTCACCTTTAAATGCTGCAGCCTTAATTTCAAATGCTGGATTCGATTTTGCGAATTCTTTAAACAGTCGAGCAGCAGTGCCTGGATGTTCGTTAGAGAACGCAATTAAAGTAGGACCAATAAATGTGTTTTGTAGAATTTCGTAAGAAGTTCCTTCAACAGCACGACGGATTAGCGTGTTACGCACAACTCGGATATAAACGCTAGATTCGCGACCTGCTTTACGTAGGTTAGTCATTTTTTCTACAGTTACGCCTCTTGAATCAGCAACAACGGCAGACAGTGCGCTTTTAGCTACTTTGTTGAGTTCAGCAACAATCGCTTGTTTTTCTTGAAGATTTAGTGCCATTATATGCTTGCTCCTGGATGAACCGGGAAATTTTTGGATTCACATCGCGCAAACACGATATTATATAATGCGCTAAAATACAGTGTGCAAGAAGCCAAAATAAAAAATTCTTGGTATTTGTGTTATCATCTACACCGGTAAATGAAGTATTATTACTACACCTACGATCTTTGAACAGAGTCTGAATATGACAAGATTCTACACTTAAATATATTTGTTTCTAAAGTCTCAATAAGAAAATTGAAGACGCTCGATTCATTTAACTTTAAAGAAACAGCAAAGTTTTATTGGAAAAATCTAGAGGCTTGACAATTAAACTATTACTGAAAGACCTGATGGATCGATAGTAAGGCCTGCCCCCATAGTAGTAGACAAGGTAATTTTTTTGATAAAAATTCCTTTAGCAGAAGTTGGTTTTTCTTTTTTTAAAGAAATGAGTAAAGCTTCTAAATTTTCTTTTAATTTTTCAGAATCAAAGTCAACTTTACCAATAGCACTGTGGATAATACCATTTTTATCATTACGATAACGAACTTGACCTGTTTTAGTATTTTGAACAGCTTCAGCAATATTGTTTGTTACAGTACCAACTTTTGGGTTTGGCATTAGACCACGAGGGCCTAGAATTTGACCCAATGGGGTAACAATACGCATGGCATCTGGAGACGCAATAATAACGTCAAAAGAAATTTCTCCTAATCGAATTTTATCTGCCAGATCTTCCATTCCAACTAATTCAGCTCCAGCTGCTTTAGCTGTTTTTGCATTGTCACCTTGAGCAAATACAGCAACGCGTACTACACGCCCAGTACCATGTGGTAATACAGTTGCACCACGTACGTTTTGATCGGATTTACGAGCATCGATGCCAAGGTTAATTGCAACATCTATGCTTTCTATAAACTTAGCAGTCGCTAACTCTTTCAGTAAAGAAAGAGCTTCATGTATCTCGTATTGTTGAGATACATTAACCTTTTCACGGATGTTACGCATGCGCTTATTTAGTTTAGACATTGATTAATTCTCAACAACTAGGCCCATAGAACGAGCAGTACCTTCGATTGAACGCATGATTGCATTAATATTAGCACCTGTCATATCTGCAGATTTAGTTTTAGCTATTTCAAGAATCTGAGAATAGGTTACCTTGCCAACTATATCTTTATTTGGTTTACTTGAGCCAGATTTAATATCAACTGCTTTTTTTAGTAAAACCGCGGCAGGTGGAGTTTTAGTAACAAAAGTAAAAGAACGATCTATATACACAGTAATAACAACAGGAATTGGAAGACCTTTTTCTAAGGTATCTGTTTTTACGTTAAATGCTTTACAAAATTCCATAATATTTACACCTTGTTGGCCTAGTGCTGGACCAATTGGTGGACTTGGGTTAGCCATACCAGCTGCAACTTGCAGTTTAACATAGGCTTGTACTTTCTTAGCCATAGATTTTCCTTTAAATGGTAATGACGCTTAATGCTTATAGGTTCCCTATTGTATTATCAAGCTTTGTAAGGCATATTACAGGCATAAAAAATAAAAAAGTACAATATTATATGCATATTTTTTTCATTATGCAAGATAATTTTATAGTTAAAATTACCCTTTTTCAACTTGAGCGAAATCTAATTCAACTGGAGTGGCGCGACCAAAGATTGAAACAGAAACTTTTAAACGACTCTTTTCATAATCTACTTCTTCAACAACACCGTTAAAGTCAGAAAACGGACCATCACTGACACGCACCACTTCACCTGGCTCAAAAAGTATTTTTGGCCGCGGTTTATCACCAATTTTTTGCAAGTGATTCATAATTGCATTGACTTCTTTGTCACTAATGGGTGCTGGGCGATCTGAAGTACCACCAATAAAACTCATAACACGAGGTACACTGCGTACTAAGTGCCAAGACTCATCATTCATAATCATTTGTACTAGCACATAGCCTGGAAAAAACTTGCGTTCACTTTTACGCCGTTGACCACTACGAATTTCAACAACTTCTTCTGTTGGTACCATGATTTCTCCGAAATAGTCTTTCATACCATATAATTTAATGTATTCATGCAGAGATTGTGTCACACGACCTTCAAAACCAGAGAAAGATTGAATAACATACCAGCGCTTTTTAGGTAAATCTGACATTTAGAATAACCTCAAGTTTATAATAAACGAAACTAAACGTACTAAGATACCATCTAACCCCCAAAGTATTAAAGACATAACAGTGGTGACTACAGCAACAATGAAAGTTGTCTGCAATGCTTCTTGACGTGTTGGCCAGATTACTTTTCGTATTTCAATGCGAGCTTCATGCAAAAATACTAAAGTTTTTTTTCCTTTTTTTGTACATGCAGCAATAAAACTAGCAATAGTTAAAAGCGTGACAACAGAAAAAGTGCGCAGTGTAGGATTATATTGACGAAAATAATAATTTCCCACTATAGAAATTAACAAAAAGATAACGATAACTATCCATTTCAAGACGTCTATATTACGTTCACGTCTACTTACTTGAGTGTCGGTATTCGTATTCATAACGCATGCAACCTATTACTATAAAGTATGTATAAAATTATTTTTTAAAAAGACAAGCGAATTAGTCAATAGTATTTATCAGTATATCTCTTATGTATTTTAATAATGAGTTAAGTGAGAAAAGAGTATGATTTATACGTTTACGAAATTAAATAATTTTGTCTCATCCATGGTGTATGATATTTTATTTTAAATTATTTCTCGCGTGTTTAAAAAAAATATTGAATATCATTTTATAAAACATATCATGAGACGTCACTGTAGTAAAATATAGCATATATTTTAATTACAGCTTTAATTAAAGCTTATTTAATAGTGTAAGTATTATAATGCATTATTTATTTTTTTATATTATTATTTTTTTAATAATGATATCAATAAGTATTAAATAGATTAAAAAAGAGCATCCTATAGATGCCCTTTCTACTGAAGGTCATTATTATTTAATGATTTTTGAAACAACACCAGCACCTACAGTACGTCCGCCTTCGCGAATTGCAAAACGCAAACCATCATCCATAGCGATTGGATGAATAAGTGTAACGATCATATTGATATTATCTCCTGGCATAACCATTTCAATTCCTTCTGGTAATTCAACAGTACCAGTTACATCTGTTGTACGGAAGTAAAACTGTGGACGGTAACCTTTGAAGAATGGAGTATGACGACCACCTTCATCTTTCGTTAGGATATATACTTCTGATTCAAATGTTGTATGTGGTTTTATTGACCCTGGTTTTGCTAAAACTTGACCTCTTTCAATTTCCTCACGCCTAGTACCGCGTAGTAAAACACCTACGTTTTCACCAGCACGTCCTTCATCCAAAAGTTTTCTAAACATTTCAACACCAGTACATGTTGTTTTAACCGTTGATTTAATTCCAACAATTTCTACTTCCTCACCCACTTTAATAATACCACGTTCAACACGTCCTGTTACTACAGTACCACGTCCAGAAATTGAAAATACATCTTCAATTGGTAGTAAAAAAGGTCTGTCAATGGCACGTTCTGGTTCTGGAATATAATGGTCTAAATGGTTTGCTAATTCAATAATTTTTTCTTCCCATTCTGAATTACCTTCTAGTGCTTTGAGTGCTGAACCACGAATAAATGGTGTCTCATCACCTGGAAAATCGTATTGAGACAACAATTCACGAACCTCCATTTCAACGAGCTCTAAAAGTTCTTCGTCGTCTACCATATCACATTTATTTAGGAAAACAATTATATAAGGAACGCCAACTTGACGACCTAACAAGATATGCTCACGAGTTTGTGGCATGGGTCCATCTGTAGCAGCCACCACCAGAATTGCACCGTCCATTTGAGCAGCGCCAGTGATCATGTTTTTAACATAATCGGCGTGTCCTGGGCAGTCTACGTGTGCGTAATGACGAGTTAGAGTATCATATTCTACGTGAGATGTAGAAATAGTTATACCGCGTGCTTTTTCTTCTGGTGCGTTATCAATTTGATCAAATGCACGCGCACTACCACCATATTTTTTTGCTAAAACAGTAGTGATTGCTGCTGTTAAAGTGGTTTTACCATGATCTACGTGGCCAATTGTACCAACATTAACGTGCGGTTTTGAGCGTTTAAATTTTTCTTTAGACACAACTTCATTCCTTATAGTAGTTCCTTTTTATTATCTAAAAAGAATTTAATTAAAGCAGTTAGATGAGTGATAACTGATTATTTGGCATTACGAGCTTCAATGACAATTTTTGCAATGTTGTTTGGTGCCTCATTGTACTTCAAAAACTCCATTGAGTATGAAGCACGGCCTTGCGTTTGTGAACGTAGGTCAGTGGCGTAGCCGAACATTTCGGACAATGGTACTTTCGCACGAATGACTTTGCCAGTAGACATATCCTCCATGCCTTCAATGATACCTCGACGACGATTTAGATCACCAATAACATCACCCATGTAGTCTTCTGGTGTTTCAACTTCGACTTTCATGATAGGCTCAAGCAATACTGGTTTGGCTTTTTTAAAAGCATCTTTAAATGCTATTGATGCTGCTAATTTAAATGCCAGTTCAGATGAATCAACATCATGATATGAACCATCATGTAAACGTACACCTAGTTTAACTACTGGATAACCAGCTAATGGTCCTGATTTTAATTGTTCTTGAATACCTTTATCAACAGCTGGTATGTATTCACCCGGGATAACACCACCTTTAATCTCATTGATAAACTCATAGTTTATTTCAGCACCATCTTTATCTTTTTTGTCTAGCGGGTATATGTCAATGATAACATGACCATACTGACCGCGACCACCAGATTGTTTAGCATGTTTTCCTTCAATATTTTTAACATTTATTTGAATAGTTTCACGGTATGCGACCTGAGGTTTACCAACGTTCGCTTCAACTTTAAATTCACGACGCATACGGTCAACCAAAACATCTAAGTGTAATTCTCCCATCCCAGCAATAAGAGTTTGACCTGTTTCCTCATCACTTGATACGCGAAATGATGGATCTTCTTGAGCTAAACGCCCTAAAGCAATACCCATTTTTTCTTGATCTACTTTAGTTTTTGGCTCAATAGCAACTGAGATTACTGGTGCTGGGAATTCCATGCGTTCTAAGATGATTGGCGTATTAATTGCACATAAAGTATCGCCTGTAGTAACGTCTTTCAGACCAATGGCTGCCGCAATGTCACCAGCCCGCACTTCTTTAATCTCTTCACGTTTGTTAGCATGCATCTGAACAATACGACCAAAACGTTCTTTTTTAGATTTCACTGGATTTAATACAGTGTCACCTGAATGTACAAAGCCAGAGTAAACACGAAAAAATGTTAAGTTACCTACGAACGGGTCAGTTGCAATTTTAAATGCTAAAGCTGAGAATGCTTCCTCATCGCTTGCTTGACGCTTTTCTGGAGTATTTTTGCCATCATTTAGAATACCTTTAATTGCAGGTATATCTGTTGGTGCTGGTAAATAATCGATAACTGCATCTAACATTGCTTGAACACCTTTATTCTTAAAAGCAGAACCACATGTGACTAAGATGATTTCGCTTGCAAGAACTCTCTGACGAAGAGCTGCTTTAATTTCATTTTCAGTTAATTCATCTCCGCTTAAATATTTTTCCATCAATTCTTCTGAAGCTTCTGCTGCAGATTCAATGAGTTTATTTCGCCACTTTTCAGATAATTTTTGCATGTTAACAGGAATGTCTTCGTATTTAAACGTCACACCCTGGTCTTCATCGTTCCATTTTATTGCTTTCATTTTAATTAAATCAACAACACCGGTGAATAAGTCTTTTTCGTTAACAGGTAACTGAAGTGGAACTGGATTTGCAGCTAAGCGTACTTTTAATTGCTCAACAACACGTAAGAAGTTAGCGCCCATTCGGTCCATTTTATTAATAAATGCGATGCGTGGCACTTTATATTTATTCGCTTGACGCCATACAGTTTCAGATTGTGGTTGAACCCCACCAACAGCACAATACACCATGACTGCGCCATCAAGAACACGCATGGAACGTTCTACTTCAATTGTAAAGTCAACGTGTCCTGGGGTGTCAATAATATTTATGCGGTGTGGTTCGAATTGTGTTGCCATACCAGACCAGAATGCGGTAGTTGCTGCAGACGTGATAGTAATACCACGTTCTTGTTCTTGCTCCATCCAGTCCATTGTCGCAGAACCTTCGTGCGTTTCACCAATTTTATGATTGACACCTGTGTAGAATAGAATTCGTTCAGAAGTTGTTGTTTTTCCGGCGTCGATGTGTGCACTGATGCCGATGTTACGATAGCGTGATATTGGCGTTTGACGGGCCATATGTTTCTCTCTCTTGGGAGTGCAGTTCATCATATAAAGTTTAGCAGAAGGCTCACCTGAAAAACATCACTAATATGGTAAAATTACCAACGGTAGTGAGCGAATGCCTTATTAGCTTCTGCTATACGGTGAACGTCTTCACGTTTTTTAACAGAGGAACCTTTGTGGGCAGCTGCATCTAATAATTCGTTTGCTAGGCGCACCGACATAGACTTGTCAGAGCGTTTACGAGCAGCATCAACGATCCAACGCATGGCTAGAGCATTACGACGAATTGAGCGAACTTCTACAGGGACTTGGTAAGTTGAACCACCAACACGTCGAGATTTAACTTCTACAGTAGGACGCACGTTATCTAGTGCTAATTCAAATGCATCAAGTTCACTCTTACCAGAACGATAAGCTAAGGTTTCAAGTGCATTATATACAATGGATTCAGCAGTAGATTTTTTCCCGTCTACCATGAGAATATTTATAAATTTAGCTAGTAATTCTGAACCGAATTTAGGATCAGGAAGAATTTTACGTTGACCAATGATGCGACGACGTGGCATAGGTGTTACTCCGTGATTACTTCAGGTTTTGTCCAAAACTCTGTAAGAGTATTTTGAGATTAATATTGAATATTAACGTGTTTGGCCTTACTTAAGGTACTTCTGTTAAGCCTTAGGCTTCTTAGCACCGTATTTAGAACGGGCTTGTTTACGGTTTTTAACACCAGAACAGTCTAGTGCTCCACGAACAGTGTGATAACGTACACCTGGTAAGTCTTTTACACGACCTCCACGAATAAGAATTACAGAATGTTCTTGCAAATTGTGGCCTTCACCACCAATGTAGGAAGAAACTTCGTAACCATTAGTTAAACGAACACGGCATACTTTACGTAAAGCTGAGTTTGGTTTTTTTGGCGTGGTAGTATATACACGAGTACACACGCCACGTTTTTGCGGGCAAGCTTCCAGTGCTGGCACGCTACTTTTAGCTACTTTTGAGTGACGAGATTTGCGCACCAGCTGATTAATCGTTGCCATTATTAAAAAATCTCCTAATTTTTAATTTTTAAACATAGATGTTAATTTATTTATCAACATAGCAATAAACAAGTTTACAAAATTTTATTGCTGACTATCTTATGTGTCAAGAAATATACAACTATTCATCCCTTTATAGAGAAAACTGTTGTTTATGATTAGCAGTGAGCCAAACGAAATCTTCGTATGAGGCTAATATAACTTGTTCTGAAATCATATTTTGTAAGCCTCGAGCGTTGACATCTTCATTTAATACGTAAATTTTGGCGCCTTTTTCATACAGGCTTCTGAAGTGCATTGATTGGCTAATTACTGCAATGACACCATCTTGTATTAATAGAATGGTATCTCTAGGTGTAATTAGTCGAAGAATAAATCTAAAATCACATTGGAAAGGTGAAGTTGAGATAATATAAAGCATAGAAAAATTCCAAAATTAATTAAAATTTAAGTACAATATCACAGTGAGATAATTTATTGATTATTTTTGTATTACTGATTATATCAACATCAACAATCCACTTACTATCTTCAGAAATACCTCGTTCTTTTAAAGAGTGTGCACAAAGATAAATGTTCTTAATATCGTAAAGTGATAAGATTTTAAATGTAGAGATATAGTCTCTAGATAAAATTTTATTAGGATCTTGATTAGCTAATAGTTGGCAAACGCCATCTGAGAGAAAGAAAACGTTAATATTATTCGTAAGGGCTGAAGTGGCGAGTAATGCATCTAACCCCTCTCTACCGCTAGCATTTCCATGCGGTGTAGATAGAAAAACGAAAGCAAATTTTTTCATTTAATTATTTAAAAACAAATAGTTCTATTTGTGGTCATCATCGCTTCTGCAAGACTGCCTACACTGCTCATAATAAAACTATTAGCTAAATTATGTGTAATTAATGACAGAGCATCAGCCTGTTTTTTATCTGTTACTCCACGGCGTAAAGCGGCGGAGATACAAATGTGCATTTCGCATCCAGCTTTTTTACTGAGTTCTTGCCATGCAGTAACTAAATTAAACTCGTCATGAGCTGGTGTAGCTAATACATTAGCATTAAAAACACCTTCTCTGTAAAAAAATAACATTTTCAAGCGATGTCCTGCTTTAAGTAAAGCATTAGTAAATTGGTACGCACTAACTGATTGTTGCGTTCCATATGCAGGTCCAGTAACCAGAACACAGTAAGTAAGGTGTTGATTTCTCATTGATTAGTCTTAAATGTTGTTAATGTAAAAATAAATAGTATAATGAAATAATCTTTCATGTTTTTTAGACTTAATGATAATCAAGCTAATACTAAATCGATCAAA
This sequence comes from Candidatus Hartigia pinicola, assembly GCA_020541205.1. Classification (GTDB taxonomy): domain Bacteria; phylum Pseudomonadota; class Gammaproteobacteria; order Enterobacterales; family Enterobacteriaceae; genus Hartigia; species Hartigia pinicola. The sequence continues at coordinate 1,881,788 of CP048208.1, read as the reverse complement.
TGAACAAAAACATTAATAAGATTTTTCTATTTTTATATTTAGCATCATTTTTATGAATTTAACCCGGTGATGTTGAATAACTAAAATTTTACGGATTATTTTAAAAATATAGATTTTATTATCTATTGGTCTCTTAATAAATTAGCGCAGTATATAATACATATAATCTAAAAATATTTTATTTCTATAATTATTGTGTAAATATACAATATTAAAGTATTTTTAATAATTTTTTATAGATTGCAAAATACTCAAAGTCATTTTTTCATATAGTTGATTATAAGCTATTTGATTGTGTATAATAATTGATTATTTGATGATGAAATTTTTATCTGGATTATAACTTTTTTTAAGAAATGCATTTGTATTTTTCATGCTTGTTGTATTAATAAGCACTACTTGTCGTATTTACTATACAGCTTTTAAATATGAACTATACGGCAATATGTTACGCTTGCTATATACGCTTGAGCTCTGTTTTTTAATATTTTTTTGAGGGTTTTAACTAGTAAAATAATGCCAATGTTTATGAGTAAAAATATTCAACAGAATTTCCTTTTAAAAACTATTAGTTAAAATATACTTTATGTACAAGAATTAATATATATTTTCATTTTCTGCGTCACAGGAATTAAGTTTGTTAAATGTTTTTTCATCTATTATAATATTTATATATATTATGTATTTTTGTAAAATTATCTATAAAATAATTATATTTAAAAATGTGAATAGGTCTGAGGAATGTTCAGTGTATTTTTACTTTATTTATGATATTGTAATAGCTTAAATTTTTTGAGATTAGTAACTCTTAGTTAATATATTTATTTTTCAATATGTTATGATATATCATATTTTATTTTAGAATTTTATCTTGTGTTTTTAAAATTAAATATCATTTATTAAGATAGAAAATTCATGGTTAGAATAATTATTATTTTTAATAAACATTTGTAACAGTTTCTAAAAATAATGCAATGCAATGCATTTTTTTGTATAAAAACTTAATAATGTGTTGCTTGAAATTAAAAATTATAGTGTATAGTTTTATTAATTCTTATTTTAATTTTGTAAAACAGGTTTTGTATTTTATATTCTTCATGATGTATAAAATAATATTCTAAATTTAGTTTAAAAATTGACTGATTTATTTTGTGATTAATTTTTTAAAATTTATTATTTCAACTTTGTTTAAAAAGATGAAAGATAAGTTTAACATGTGTGTTTATACAAACTAGAATTATTGATTCATAGTAGTTTGATCATGTGTTGTTATATTTCTTTTTTTCTTGAATGATCGATTGCTTAATAATTTGATAGTTCTGTGATTATTTGTGATGATTTAGATTATCTAATATTGAAATTCTAGAATTAGAATATGTAAAGTTTCACGGTTGTATGTTAATGATCATCAGTTTTTAAATGTATTATAATGCTGATTAAGTGTTTATAGTGACAAATACTAACGTTAAATTCAGTATAACGAAAACCATAAAATGGTATCATATAACCTTTAATAAAAGAAGAATTTTCGTTTATTGTAACTTTCTTTAACTATAATGATTGCCTATTTATTATTTAATAATGATAATAAATTTATATCAGTGATGTAAATGGAGAAATTATTCAATATATTACAATTTGTTCTTTAATACTGAAAAATGCTTTCGATTATTTGATATTTACAAGGCGTTTTCTTGTATTACTTTTTTAAAAAAAGTTATTCATGAAATGTGAAAGAAAATAATTTTTCAGAAATAACTTCTTATATTATGATTATGTATCACTGAGTGAATCATATTCTTTGAAACAAAATTAGACTAACTGCAACCTACTGAAAAATATAGTTGACGTAGTTTATGTTAGGTATAATTAAATGTACATTTCATTTATTTTAATCAAAATAATATGTGAAACTGTAAAAATGTAAATTTAATTTTTGAAAAAATTATAATGCGCGAAAAGTTTTGTTAGTATTATGTAATAAATTTATTAGAGATTTGAATTTTACCTAATAAAATTGTAGTTACTAGATGTTGAAAATTAAAAATAACAAGCATTTATACATGTAATTTATATAAACAATCATATTATTTTTAAATACTAAATAATATTTGGTTGCTTATACAGATTAAAAAAGTTAGACACAGCGTGTATCCGCATATTAAATAATATATTATTTTACTCTATTTCAAAAGAGTAGGATGGTTAGTGTGCATGGAGTGGTTGTAAATACATTTCGGAATACAGAAAAAATAGAGAACAATATATTTACATATTAGGTTATAGTTTATTAACTTAACATATCGTATTTTCTTCTACTTAGTAGCATATTGAATTCTATCCTAAAGTTTTTAGTACATCTTAAGTGCACTTAATTACAAAACAATTTTATTGTATCATTATCATCTAGTCAATTTTATAATTAAGTTCACTACTATATTATAGTGTAAATTATTTTTGACTAATTTTTATTAATAAATTGCAATAGTTTTCACGCGAATTATTCTTTAGCCTTCAGTTAAAGTATTTATAATTGTTCTAAAATAAGTCGTAGAGAAATTTATATGTATCTAATTTTGATAATAATTTTCAATAAAATATGATAAAATGTCGTAAAAGTATTTACGTTTTTAGTATTTTTAGTCTGAAATATTATTTAAAACAGAAAAGCTAGATTTTAATTGTTGACGATGCAATTCGGACGGTGTCAACTGCCAAATATCTTACATTCTTGATCTGAAAAATCTACAAAGTTTAGTAATATATTTATTATAGAAGTTAAATACAGAGCAATCATATTTGCTAACAACTACTTTAGATGCACCAGTTAATGTTTTCGGCATCAATAATTAATGTAGGTTTTTGTACACGTATCATTCAAGTTATCAGCTAAAACTATAAGATTTTCCGTATGAGTATTTATCACTTCAGTAGATTTATTGTTATGGTACGAATACTATCACCTAATTTACATGTATTACTACTAATCATATGCTCAGAAAGACAGAGAAGTGATTTAATAAGTTTTTCGATTGCGAAGCATGGCTAAAGCTAATGGACAAGCTCGTGTTATTACTTTTTACATTTGTTTCCATGGAGTGTGTTAAAGAAAAAAATTTTTCTTCTATAAACAATTGAATTACATGTATTTTTTTTGATTAAATAAGTAAAATAGAAGTGTGTATATTAGCTGTTAGCTTATATCTATATATTCACAAAATAGGTTCATGTTTTAAACTAAGACCAATTAATACGTAAATTGCTATAATTTTATTTTATTAAATCCTGGATTTTATGATGTTATAAGTCATATAGTACAGATCAATATAATATAGTAGATTAGTTACACATTGTGATAATTCTTTTGAGTCAATCTCTTCTTCTAGCGTATGAATAACATTGCGTATTTAATTAACTTTACGTGTATAGTTTTTAACTATTCACACTGAGTTTGTAGTAAAATTAGTTATTTTATTGTTCTTGTGTGTTTTAGTGCTTGAAACTCTTGTCAGAATTCTCAGCTTGTTTTTAAATTGTAACATCATTTATCAAAAAAAGATATTGGAAGTTTTCTGATTATGTAGTTTATGTTTATCACATTCAATAGCATCTTACGTATTACGGTGTTTAAAATGCACTGTAATTCCTATTTTTACCATAATGGATAAAAGCGTTTTTCTACAACAAGGCTTATAAAGTTGTATGGAAATTATCACTTGCATAATTTATTTTATGAATAATTTTTTAAAATTATATGTTTTATAAAGTTTTATGTGACAAATAATTTAAATGATAGTGTATAAAAATTTGTTTTAAAATGATAGTTAACAATAAATTCTTGATATAGAATTTTTTTATTTATAGTAGTTTATTTTAATACCTAACTTAATTTGTATTTTTATTTAAAATAAAATTAGAAGTTGAAAATATATTGACACGTAACTTATTAATACAAATAAATATTTTAATAGATTAGTGATTGAGTGGATATTAAGAGAGTACAGCTAAAAATAATGAGACTACCTAGTTATTAAACACATAATTTATTTATGTCTCTGTTTTTTGAGAAGATCTTATATTGTAAAATCTTAAACGATATTTGAATAAAATAAAATAATTCTAAGAGATGTAAAATACAATAGAATTTAATTGTACTTATTATGCATAAACTGGATGCCGTAAGATTTATGTTATGAAATATCTATGAATTAACATTTTATTTTTGGTAGAAAACTTAGTTGAAATAAAAGATTTTATTCAGGGAGTTCGTTGTATTTACTTAGATTGTGTAATCATCTTTGAAAGAAATGATAATATAAAGACTACATTGCATGATTAAGTAAAAAAATAATTTTAACATTATGAGTCGTGGTTGTTAAGAAAATTAGTAATATACTAATTAATACCTGTTGTATTGTTTACGTTAATACCGTACATCATGTGAATTTATTTACGAAATATACTTAAATTGTTATTACATAAGTATACGTTATGTATATTTTATAATGTATTGTGATTTTTATTATGCTTTTTTAAAGATTTTTTTGAAAAATGTTATTAATAATGAAAGTACTCTACAAGGCGTTAAGATTTATATTATCTTTGAGTCTTTCTATGGTGTAAATAAGGCACGTAAACGATTAATTACATCATGAATCTGTTTGATTGCATAATCAATTTCTTCTTCGGTTGTAAAGCGGCCAAATGAAAAACGAATGGAACTATGAGCTAGCGCATCATTTATTTCTAGCGCACGCAATACATAAGAAGGTTCATAGTTTGCGGATATACATGCAGAACCAGAAGATACAGCTAAGTCTTTTAAAGATATTATTAATAACTCGCCTTCAACATGATTAAAGCTAATATTCAGAATATGTGGTGCGCTATTTTCTAAATTACCATTGAGATAAATCTCTTCAATATCTTTAATACCATTCCAAAGTCGTAGACGTAGTGTATGTAATTGAGTGGATTCATTAATCATCTCTTTTTTAGCAATACGACACGCTTCTCCCATTCCTACAATTTGGTGAACAGCTAAAGTTCCTGAACGCATACCTCGCTCATGACCTCCGCCATGTAGCTGGGCTTGAATATGAATACGTGGTTTGTGACGCACATAGAGAGCGCCAATTCCCATTGGCCCGTATAGTTTATGAGCAGAGAATGACATTAAATCGACTTTTAGTATTGACAAGTCAATAGGTAACTTACCGACACTCTGTGTTGCATCGACATGAAAAATAATATTTCGTCTGCGGCAAATTTCACCGATTGTCGCAATATCTTGGATGATACCAATTTCATTATTAACATGCATAATAGAAACAATAATAGTATTTTTACGGCATGCAGCGTTAATTTGTTTTAAATCAAATAAACCACTTCGTTGAGGAGTAAGGTAAGTAACCTCAAAGCCTTGATTCTCAAGTTGATAGCAGGTATCTAAAACCGATTTATGTTCAGTTTTAGAAGTAACAATATGTTTACCTTTATTTTTATAAGAATTAGCAGCACCTTTAATTGCTAAATTATTTGATTCTGTTGCACCAGATGTTAATATAATTTCTTGAGGATTAGAATTAACTAATTCTGCAATTTGATCACGTGCAATATCAACAGCTTCTTCTGCTTGCCAACCAAAAACATGTGAACGAGATGCAGGATTACCAAATACTCCATTTATTGTCAAGTATTGTATCATTTTTTCAACAACACGCGAATCAACCGGAGTTGTTGATGCATAATCAAAATAAATTGGTAATTTCATTTTTCATTTACTCCAAAATACAAAGTTATCTCCATCTCTAATAAATATTTATAAGGATCATAATAAAATAATATAACAAATCTTTTCAATTAATATATGAACTTATATTAAGGGAAATGTTATTAATATATTTTATATTTCATCATATTGAAATATCGTATATATTTAGTAATGTGTCGTATGAGTAAGTAAAATAAATAATAATTTATAATTAGTTTTATAAAATAATAAAATTATTTTTAGGATTTTGTATTTGATAATAATCGTTATATTCTAATACTTTATTAATTCAGAGAAATTTATAATCAACACAGCTACTTTAGAATTTTTTAAACATAAGTATTTTCATATATCTTGTCAGAAAACACTATACTATAATTAGTGGTATCAGTTAAAATATTTCAATACATTAAAGCTCTATAATTATTAGTAAAAATTAGATACCTCAAAGAAAATTATTATCTATGAAATATTTTGTTCATTATTATATATTTAAGAATCTGTTTCTCGTAGGATATTTTCGCAGATTTTTTTTGAAAAGGTATACTATATATTAATATTTAAATTTTACACAATTAACAGAAATAGAGATTAGCACGCTAAGGTTGATATGAAGATGTGTTTTTAAAGGTTAATCTCATCACTGGTTAGAGTGATGAGCTATTTTTATAATCATGAATTAGTAAAGCATTAATAATACGGATGTATTTTGTCTAAATATTATGGCTTCTAGAAGAATATTTAGGAGTTTTATAATAGGTTATAATAGACATACATAATTGATTTCCATTGTAATGTCAGTATAAAAGGTAATGTCATTAATATAGTGTATCGTTTCAGTGTATGTCTTTCATAAAATTTTAGTTCATGCATAAAAATTTGTTATCAGATTAGGAAGTAATGCGCGTGAAATATGTTCGGATCCTGTATATAAGATGCTAGTTTTAATTGTAAAAATGATAAAACGTAATCAACTCCATGCTGTCAATTTAAGCTTCAAGATTTAGATAGTTAAATATAATTAGTTTAGCTAATATATCGAAGTATCTAAAAGATACGGTAAGAACTATTTAAATATTTAATTTCGTTTTGTGACGTTAGTATTTATAGGCCATTTTAGTAAGAAAATACTGAAGATACTATTAAATATAGCAATTTCAGAGAGTATGTATATTTAGGTTATTCAAAAAATAAGAATTGAATATATTGACATTTCTTAACTCACGTGGCTACTGTAGATGTTATTATTTTAATAAAATATATAAATAATTACGTTTGAAGTAATTCTAAATATGCTTTTTAAAGAATTAATTATTTTGTTTCTCAGTTTGCTTTGTAAATATTTTACCAATCTATTTCTGTTATCTTAACCTAAGAAATTTTCTTTATTAATTATTAATCTATAGAATTTAAAGATTTTTAAATTACATTCATCACCTGAGAAAGAATAGCTTGATTTATGGTGGTCGTAATTTTATCATTTTTTCAAAATAGAAAACATAGTATAATAATCTTCTTTTATGTAAATGTAATAAAACTTGCTTACAATATAAGAGAGGGGTTATTTGACTCATTTAGTCACATATTATTTACGCATTTACAGAATAGTAATTTATTCTTTTCTTATTTTTATTGATTGTATGTTAGATAAAATATATAGTTTTTTACGTTTTAATGCTTGTGTGAGTAAATGATCGTTTTAATTTATTTATAATTAGCACTAAGTGAACGTTACGAATCCATCATAAATCCTGGAATCTTTTCAAAAGATATATCAAAATGTTGGATATTTTTTAAAATTTTGTATTTCATTCTTTTGCATTCTGAAGTCATATTGTATTTTTAGCTAAAAAATAAGTTCTTTAGATGTATAAATATTCAGCATTGGTTATAATATAATCATTAAATTCCGGATTTTACAATTATTTTATTTTTTATCTGTATTTACTTCATTATTTAACATATTATGATATTTTTATGTAGATCGCTATTTGAGAATGTAGTGAACATTACTATTTTTCAAAGAAATAGAGTTTTTTTTGGATATATACGCAAGTAAATTAAGAATTTTATATCTCTCCTAATGTATTATATAATATATGTATAATAGTAACGTTATTAAATTATAATATTTGTAGCTGTACTTTGAATACAGTAATAACATGTCAATCTAGTTGATAATGACATTCATTAGATGCAAATGAACCATCTTGTTTATGATCACATAAAGACTGTTAATTGCTGTATTGATAGTATATAAGGTATCAATATAGATCATGCAATATTACTATATATATTATAAGTTGTAATAAAAGCGTCGTTATTTTGCACATAAATTGATTATTTCAATAAACTGTTATATATTTATGTATTCAGCATTTTAGTTGTTGAATATTTTAGTGGAAATCTCATGCATCCGATACTTAATATCGCTATACGTGCTGCACGTAAGGCTAGTAATCATATAACTAAAAGTTATGAAATGCCTAATAATGTTCAAATTACGAAGAAAGGTGCGAACGATTTTGTTACGAATATTGATCATGAATGTGAACATCTTATTATTGAAGTCATCCGACAATATTACCCTGAACACACAATCTTTTCTGAAGAAAGCGGCGAGTTATTAGGTAAAAATAATAATATTCAATGGGTCATTGATCCATTAGACGGTACTACTAACTTTACAAAAAATTTTCCTCATTTTGCTATTTCTATTGCTGTACGTATTCATGGACGTACAGAAGTTGCTGTTGTTTATGATCCAATGCGTAATGAATTATTTAGTGCTGTACGTGGTCAAGGTTCACAGTTAAATGGTTATCGTTTGCGCGGTGCAGATGCTCGTGAGTTGAAGGGTGCTATCATTGCTACAGGTTTTCCTTTTAAGTATAAACAACACGCAGTTGTTTATATGAATATTATGAGAAAAATTTTTGAAAGATGTGCAGACTTCCGTCGTACAGGTTCTTCTGCATTAGATTTATGTTATATAGCTGCTGGTCGTGTTGATGCTTATTTTGAGATTGGTTTAAAACCTTGGGACTTTATGGGAGGCGAACTTATTATGCGTGAATCTGGAGGCATTATAACAGATTTTATTGGTAATCATAACTATTTAATATCTGGTAATTTAGTTGCAGGTAGCCCACGAATTGTTCAGCACATGTTATTTATTATGCGTAACGAACTATCTGAAGTGTTAAAATGTTAATTTTAAATTAAATTTATTTAATACTGTAGCGTTCAGCGTTCTATAGTATCTATTTATATAAAAGTATTTTGATCACATTTTTAATCTAATTATCATTCACGAAATAATAAAATAAACAATAAAACTGCACTATAGTTATATAATATAAATTTTTATATATAAACATTTATGGTAATATACTGACACGATAATTTTAAATTTTTCTTAAGTTTTATTTCAGTGAAAGGTATATTACTTAGAGTGATGAACATGTAAATAATAATCTAAATAATCTAGTGATCTTAATATAAAATATATTAACATGAAATGATATTATAAATGAGCAATTAATAATATATATATTACATTAGTAAATAAAAAATTTATAAATTTATTTATTTAAATTTTTTGTTTATAAAATATTATTTTAATTTTAATATGACTAAATCATGAGCGTGATTGAAGAAAATATTTAATATTTCTCATCTTAAAAAAGATGAATTGTTTTAATTCAGACATACAATAATAAGAAGAATGGATTTTATGCTATACTTAGCATAAAATCTTTATCTATATTACCTATTTCAATATATCATTCTGTTATCTTTTAGTCGTATTATGGCACCAGACTTAGAATAAACAAACACAACTTATACTAATTTTTTTTAAATGTTAGTCTATTGACATGAGCTGCGCTATATAAAATTAAAAGTACTGAAACTTTAATGTTCTAATAAATTTAATCACACTGTGAAGTACAGATACAAAAGAAAAACGATTTTTTTAAAAACACTAAAACAGTATAATGGTTTAATTAAGCATGTTCTAGTTATCACACTACCTTTGTATCATAGGATTTTTACTGCTTGGAATGTGTGTGTTTTTACTGATCAGTGATACTTCTTTAATTTATTAATTTACTGATGTTATTTTTTTAGGTATGTACTATTCTGATAATATGTATCAAACAGTTATCATTGAAAAGATTTTAAATAAGATTTTAAAAAAACTAATTTTTTTAAAATTATCGTAATTGTAAAACGTAGATAGATACTCTAGGCAATATGATTAATAATTTTATTATATATGCTATCAATAAAACGATAAATAATGAATATATAACTTTTATTAATTCTAATTAATACGTATTTAAAACAATCTTATTGAGACTAAGAATGAGTTAAGATTATTTATGAACGTGCATTACTCAGTGATGAATGCAGTTAGTATTATTGTCACACTGAGAACATGAAAGGATAAAAGATATTAATCAGAGTAAGCGTTATGAATGCTAAATAATAAATATTTTTCGAGTTTTTATTGTGCAAAATTATTATATTTTTATATAATTTTTTTCGTAAGATATATTTCAGTTTTACTAAGCATCTGGGGCTTGAATTTTATGAGTAAAAAATATATCGTAACGTGGGATATGTTACAAATGTATGCCCGTGAACTCGCAAAAAGGTTATTACCTGTCAATCAATGGTCTGGAATCATTGCAGTTAGCCGCGGTGGTTTAATACCAGGCGCGCTTCTTGCACGCGAGTTGGGTATTCGCTATGTTGATACTTTATGTATTTCAAGTTATGATCATGATAATCTGCGAGAACTTAACGTTATTAAACGTGTTGAAAGTGATGGGAAGGGTTTTATTATTATTGATGATTTAGTAGATACAGGAGGCACTGCAAAAGTAATTCGTAATATGTACCCCAAAGCATATTTTGTTACTCTATTTACAAAGCCTAAAGGTCGTCATTTAGTAGACGACTATATTATAAATATTACTCAAGATACATGGATTGAACAGCCATGGGACATGGGAGTTAGTTTTGTTAAGCCTTTATGTGAACAGGAAAGAAAAAATGTTTCTATGAGTTATGTTGGTCATACATCTCAATTCCGTTGCTTGCATACACTCAATAAAATTGATATATAACTTGCTATTATTATGCAAATGTAAAATATTATTTTGTCTTATAGACCATTTTATATTGCACATATTTATTTAAAAGTCTGTCATTTGAGTTATAGGGTAATATATTACTTAAACTTGATTTTTTTTGATTAGAGTAAGTTTATCGCCTATATAAATAAAATTATTTCAGTGTATTAACAATAATAAATTAGTTATCGTTATGACTCAAGATAGTTTTCTAAAAATATTAAAGTTGAGCATTTATAAAATTTAACATCAAAAGAATCACACACGTTTAGCATTTTATGAATTTAAAAATAATAAAATATTAGCTTAAAAATTCTAAAGTATGTATGTTGATATTGATCATTCTTTACTAGAGATATTAATAATATTTTAGACAAACAATTAATATAAATCGCCATCACCTAATATTTAGTGATGATCTACAAAACATAAATTTTATTATTTTTTTTGTTATCTTAATAATATCTTTGAGTATACAGCGTGCATCATCTGCAAATATGTTATCTTTGTAATAGATATGTATAACACATGTTGATGTATAAAAATGATTTTCACTTAGTATACAATTGTTGAGATTTTTTTTAGTATTTATTCGTATAACTGTAATTCCATTCAATGAAAATATAGTGTCTACTATAATGTGTGTTTTTATTCTTTAAACTTTTTTACTTGCATTATGATTGTGAGACGGTTTTCCTTTTTTAGTGATTTTTATTCATGATTATGATAACGAATAAAAATTGTTAAAAGTAAAGACATTTCCTGAAAAGTCATCATGCAAAATCAAAAGGTTTTAGTTATAAATAACACATTGCAGTAGACAGTCAAATTTTACTTAATGAAAATTCTGTAAGAATAAAGAAATTATAAAGAAAAAAAGATTTTGATAGCTTTACTATCAAAAAATTACTAACATAAAAAATATCTTTTATAACCTGTCAGATGATACGGACGCAATTTTTTTTGGATGGAAATGCATAATATCTACTTCCCACTCGTAATAGAAAAAATATTTATGAATTTTATATTTTGAATCTATTTTTATCTTTATCTTTTGAAAAAATTATTTAAATTACCTGAATATATGTTGAGAATATCTAGAAAAACTAAAAAAGGTATGTAAAGATTTTTTTTGTTAATGAATGAAGTATTATTTTTTTCTATTTTATAAAAATTAAACAAGTTCTTAAAAATTGCATATTACAGTATTAATTTTATTTTTTATTTTTAATTACAATCTTATAATGATCATATGTTAATAGATGATTATAAAAAGTAGCTGGACTATCATTAATATTAGAAAAGATAAATAGTACTAGTGTATTGTAGAGTGTTAAGTTTTATAAATATTTACTAAGTTTTATTTAGTCTGATTTAGTTTTTACTAAAAATGCAGTTATTTTCTAAATTAAAAAAATGATTATATAATTTTATATTCAAATGTTGTCTTCCTTTTGATTGATAAGTGAAGATTAATTAAATTATACATTCAATGAATAAGTAGTTTTTAACTGTAAGTTTAATATTTTTATTAATTCTATAAATTTATAACAATAAGGGTTAAGAATTTATTGATATATTTACGTCTGGTAGATCTTTAATTAAAAATCAGAAAAATCACGTTACTCACTTGGAGTTGCAACAGATTAATTTTTGATCTGTAATTTTAAGAAATATAATACTAAATAGTATAAATAAACAGTATGATTGTGATGTGTATATTATTAGCCGAACTATATTCATTTTATTTATAAATTAAATACTACTAAGTAGTAAATATTTAAAATATAGATAAATAAAAAAGTTAATTATCAACATAAGCAAAATCTAATTATTTTTTTAAATATTAAAATATACAACCATAGTATTACAGATCACATGATTAGATCTTTAAATCTAAATGTATTGATATTAATAATATCAAGAATAATCAATAGTTTTTCATTAATTTATTAAAATAAAATAGATTTTAGCATCATTTTAGTGGATGATTTGTACGTCAAGGAAAAAAATAATATTATTATATAATGTAGATAAGAATAACAAATATTTTTTCATAATTACTTTACAAGTATCTATATGATACTGATTGTATTATAATTCTTATTATAATAATAGTGTGATTGTAAGTTTATACACACTATAGTAATATAATTTTTAGTTTTTAATTCATTTATGTAGTTATTTATTTCTGTTTATGATTATATTGCTTTTTTACTAAAAGAATTATTATACAATGAAGACTTATATTTGATATTTTTAAAATAAGACAAATGAGATGGTTTAGTTGTATGTTAGTTATGTGCATAGAAAGAATATTATAAATTAGTTAATTCTGTCACTGATAATAATATTTTAAAAACTATAAAGAATTTTAGAGAGCATTTGCGTAACTTTCACAATTATCCTTGTTTTTAGAAAGGATATTTATAATGATAAGTTATTTTTTAAAAGTGTCAATTTATTTTTTAAATGAAAATTAAAAAAAAGACCATATTAATGGTGTTTATTATAACTATCATCAATTAAAAAATAGTTTAAATAGTATAATAGTATGAAAATATTAAGAATTAATAGTGAACTTTATTGTTAAAATTACAAGTATAATGGTTAATTTTTCTCTAGACTTGTAATTTAAAGGCTTTGTCAGTAAAAGTGTTATTATATTAATATCATAAATATAAAAAATGATAAATTATTTTATAAATTATTAAAATATAAAATAATATTTTTTATTTATTTATTTATTTATTTATTTATTTATTTATTTATTTATTTATTTATTTATTTATTTATTTATTAATTAATTAATTAATTAATAATATATTAAAATAGAGATGTGATATATATATGGACAAGATTGTGATGTTGAAAATGAATATTCACTTGAGCTGTATAACTATATTTTAGTACAATTAAGTATTGTATATAAAGTAAATAAATCTAGAAAATTTTCTATTTAACGTCTGTACATATATAGTTTAAATTCATCGTTCGAATACATCTTATATAACTATTTTGATTATAAAATTTTATAAATAAATTCGAAGAAATATTAGACGAGTAAAATTTTGTTTGAAATAATTTATGTATTATTAGTGTGAAAACTCTGTTGTTACACTGTTGCTTTGATTTTTTATTTTATCTATTAACACATAGATAGATTAAGTTTAGTTTTTATACGGTAAAGTATGTACGTACATTTTTATCACAAAGTAGAAAGTATTGTAGAGTAAATAAAACCATGAATTTCGAAAGCTTTTTCTTTTAATTCATTCATATTACATATATAAAATATTGAAGGAATAGGGTATCACGCTAAGAGTTAGTCATATTTTCAGTATATGAAAATATGTGAGTTTAAAGCGGGTTCTGTTGTTATGTCTCATTACTCACTAAGCTGAGTCATTCATTTGTTTATTAATATTCAGATAATTCTTATAAGGATGTACTGACCTATATTTATGATTCGGGGTTATGTTAACTAAGATCTGTCACATAATCGAGGTATGAGCGTATCAACATTAAAAATTTATTATAACCTAATAAGTTTTAAAATAGAGTATACTACAAAGTAGAAGCTACATTAAAATAGTATGACATTAAATACGAAATCCAAAATTTCAATGCAAAAGTTTGCTTTTCATTATAAACAATAAAAATTTTAGATATTTTGTCATAATTTATATCAAGCGATATTTGAAAGTAAGCAATAAGTCTTACTAAATTTTCTTTATTAAATTTATGAATTATTTATTAATTTATTTAAAAATTAGTAATTTATATCATCTCACTTAGTGATGTTATTAACAATAATATTTTTAAAAAAAGCGATTTAACGTTGATTTAAAAAATCTTACTAAAAGTTAAAAATGAGATATTTTTCTATTTAACTAGTAAGTTTGAGTAAAATTTCTATAGTTTTGTGATTACGTATCCGATAAGTAAGGTTAATGAATATTATTAATTTTATCTTATTAGCACATTTTATTATTAAGTCTAATACAGCATTGAGGGTATGAGAAGTCTATATAATTACGTAACATTTTACTGAATAATAAAGATTAATTGCATATCATTATAGTTATAATCAATTGAGAGTTCTAATTAAATTCATCTTAAATGTATTTTATTTAGATAAATATATTATCGTACATTTTTTATTAGTTCACATTAATGGTTATTCATAATTAAAATATGGCAATACTATATATATTTTAAGGATTAATTTGTTAAACAGCTTTTTACTGACTCAATATAGAGATATTGCATATATATTTCTTTAGTTAATTGTTGATAATATCGAGGTTTTTAAGTACAAAGAATTTACTTCATTAGTTTGAAATTAATATATTAAAAAAATTTTTTAATTGTGACTATATTATCTTAACTGCTTTTATTGATTCAAGAACATATTTTACCTTTTATTATAGGTTGAATGATTTTCTTTAATGAATAGATTATTGTTCTTAGTATTGTACATTTTACTTTTTAAGTTTTCTGGAATCTACTATAATTAACTAGTATCATAATATTTTAGATATTAAATAATTCTTATTAATAAAATGAGAATATTATAAAGTTAACTTCTTAACCCGCATCCTTGCTTAATTAAGTACCAATTTAATAAGTAAAAAACAATTAACAAAATTATTAATACTCCTAATGTTCCTAGGATTGATATGTCAGAAATGCCTAAAAAACCATATCTAAAACCATTTATCATATATACAAGTGGATTTAACTTTGATATTGATTGCCAAAATTCTGGCAATAATGATATTGTGTAAAATACACCGCCAAAATAAGTTAATGGTGTCAAAAAAAAAGTTGGAATAATACTAATATCATCAAAAGTTTTAGCAAAAATTGCATTTAATAATCCGGCTAGAGAAAAAACAACTGCTGTTAAGAATAGGGTAATAATAACAATCGTCCATGAATAAACTTGCAAGGGAATAAAACATAGCGATACAATAGTAACTAATAAGCCAACTAAAATCCCACGTACTACACCACCACCAACAAAACCAATAATAATAACATGTGTAGGTACAGGTGCAATAAGTAGTTCTTCAATATTTTTTTGAAATTTAGAACAAAAAAATGAAGAGCATACATTGGAATAAGAGTTTGTTATTAACGACATCATAATGAGACCGGGCACAATAAAGTGCATATAATCCACTCCTCCCATGTTACCAATTCTTGAGCCCATTAAATTACCAAAAATGATAAAATAAAGAGACATTGTAATAATAGGTGGTAGTAAAGTTTGCATCCAAATACGGCTAAAACGCTTAATTTCTTTAATCCAAATCGTTTTTAACGAGATCCAATATAGAAACATCATAACGTTTCCTCCGCATAGTTTATGTCATTATCTTTTTTAATGAAGTTTATAAATAATTCCTCTAATCGGTTTACTTTGTTACGCATGCTTAAAATTTGAATGTGTTGCTCATTTAGTTGACGAAATACTCCATTCAAGCCTTGTTTTCTTTTTACATCCACTTCTAACGTTGAGGTATCAATTAAGCGTGTTTCATATCCTTGTAGTTGAGGAATTACGTTTTTTGTACCGAGATCAAAAATAAAAGTTTCAGATTCTAATTGACTTAATAGTTTTTTCATACTGGTATTTTTAACTAGTTTACCATTTTGAATAAATCCAATATTACGACATAACATTTCCGCTTCTTCAAGATAATGTGTGGTTAACAGGACGGTCGTGCCCTGTGCATTTAATTTTTTTAAAAATATTTGCATCGAGCGACGTAATTCAATATCCACACCTGCTGTTGGCTCATCAAGAATAAGTAATTTAGGTTTGTGTATTAAGGCACGTGCGAGCATTAATCGTCGTTTCATTCCTCCAGATAGATTACGAGCGTGTTGATCTCGTTTTTCCCATAAATCTAATTGAGAGAGATAGATTTTTGCACGTTGATGAGCTATTGTACGCGACACGCCATAATAACCCGCTTGATTAATTAGAATTTGTAATACTGTTTTAAATGGATTAAAGTTAAATTCTTGTGGAACTAATCCTATGTTTTGTTTAACTAAATCAACATGTTGATCTAAGTCATAATTAAATACTTTCACTGAACCACTGGTTTTGTTTATTAATGAAGTGATTATTCCTATTGTAGTTGATTTACCGGAACCATTGGGTCCAAGTAATGCATAAAAATCACCATTTTCAATACTTAGCGTGATTCCCTTTAGCGCTACTATGCCATCTGAATAGGTTTTAGTTAGTTTTGATAGCTCAAGTGCATAATGCATATATAAAAACACCTTTATGCTGAAAATTATTTAGATGTAATATAACAGTATAGTCATATTTTCTATTATGCAGAAAAGAGATAATAAATATATTATGAATACTTTGTTAATTAGAAAGATTAATATTACCTATTTTAAATAGTAAATCGTAAATTACAACAGCGTGAAAAAAATAAGAAAATCAAAAGTAAACATATATTATAAATATTTTATATAAAATAATATAAGCAGGTTATACGTAATTATTAAAGAATTAAATAGCTCCTTATTAATAAAAAATTTGATTAGATTCTTAGAAAGACAAGTACTCTAAAAGTTTTAAAAATGATTTTAAATACAAAAAATTAAAATATGTATGAAGATAGAGATTAGATAGAGCCTATTTAACCAAAAAATTTATTAACTTAGGTGTTTAAAAATATTTTATCATAAGATATTTAATGTTATTCTCCTCATAGTTACTATAATGATCACTAGTCACTCAAGATGTTATTGATATTTTTAGCAAAGCTTATATCTATCATTATGACGCATGTAATAATATTTAATTTCAGGTGGAAAGTATTGAACTAAATCTAATGAATAAGAAGTGGTCATATATTTTTAATATTGAGTAAAAGATTATGTTATGTTTAGAGAACTGAAACTTTGTTAAAGTTAAGATAGTTTACATGAATGAAATTTTATTGAATTAATTTATTACCTTAGTTCGTCAAGAATTTTTCAATTTATATGGATATTAGGTAAAAATAATGATTGATAGTTCAGTTAATAAGATAAATAAAACAGCTGATATGAGTAAAAATTTATATTCTGCTAAAGTGAATTTATTTATTACTTAATAACAATATTAATGTTTGCATGATTTAATTGAAACTTTTAATAAAAAAGTGTTGTGCAATATACTAGATATTTTAATATAATTTTAAAGATTGTTTTATTGTTTAATCGATTTTGAATTAGGTTTAATACAGGCAATATAAGGAAGATAACGGTATTTTTGTGCATAATCAATACCATAACCAACAACAAATTTATCTTCGATGGAATAACCGATCCATTTAATAGGAACATCTACTTCACGACGTGAAGGCTTATCAAGCAATGTACAAATAGCGATTGATTTAGGTCCACGTAGTTTAAAGATTTCACGCACTTGGTTTAAAGTATTTCCTGAATCAATAATATCTTCAATAATTAAGACATGTCTATCATAAATATCAATTTGTAAATCTGTAACAATTTTAACATCACGACTTGAATAAATTTTATCACGATAGCTTGAAACAGTCATGAAATCAATTTTATGTGGTATTTGAATTTTTCGACACAAATCTGCCATAAAAATAAAAGATCCTTTTAAAAGACCTACTATGATCTGTTCACCAGAAACATGTTTATAATGTATACTAATTTCTTCAGCTAATTGACTTACACGCTGATTAAGATTTTCTGCAGAAATCATCATTTCAAGAGTAAATTTCAATTATTTCACACCTATTTGTTTTAATAAATTAAACTTACGTAATCTTTAGTATTTAATAAGAATTAGTGATAATTGGTCAAAAAAATTATAGTAGAAAAAATAATGATCATAATAAATGTAAATAGAACTGAAGAGAAGTATGGCAGAATTTATATCTTTTTAAAAGAGAATTAGATACTTTATTTACAGTATCACTAATTCTGTAATCAGTCTAAATCAGTTCATAATACATCTTTTAACCACGAAAGCTTATAGAGTAATACTGCTCTGTTTTTATTTTCGTGAATTATTTTTATTATTTTCTTGTTTTAGTTAAAGTAATAAATCCATTCTATTGTGATGGTAATAAAAAGTATAAATAAAAATTAAATCTTAATTTTTATTTTTGTCTAAAGATTTTTACTGACAAGTAATGTGATACAGTTTCTGTAGTGTTGTTTTTGTTTAAAACGTGTTCTTGAGAGTATGTTCAGTGTACGATAATTTTGTTTTTTATTTTTATATAATTTTTATTATGAATAGTGATATAAAACAAGTAATTATATAGTTATATTGTACTATATAAATATTATATTACGATTAATTACTATTTTATAGTATGAATAATAAGTGATAATTTTATAAAATATTGAATATAATTGTTTAACAAATTTTTTTAAGTGTGTTGAGATTTGAAACACATGCAATAATAGCATTCTATTTTAAAATAGTAGAAAAGATTTTTTTTAATAAGATATGTTTCACGAATGTCAGTTATTAATGTCAAGAACATTTATAGAGTCTAACTAATTAGTTATAATATTTTTATCTTAAAAAGATTATCATAGTTTTTTTAAAACCTGAATATCAACGTTATAAAAATTAATTTTTAAATTATTTCGTTTCAGGTGTTAGTGGACAAGTTAAAACTTTCCTAATTATAATATAATTAAATATAGTAAACGTTACTATCTAAAAAATAACATCATGATAACGTAGTTTTTAGTATTCTAATACTGTAGAAGTTACATAAAACGTAGTTAATTAAATAATAAATAAGTATTTTCTTGTTATTGATACATAGTTCTTATTTCAGATTGGAGTACCATTTATTTCGATAATTTTATGTATCAAAATTATCATATTTAGCATGTTTATAATAATCACTCTATGTTTCAAAGATACATTTGATTGTTTAAAATATTATATATACCTTCTTTAAGGTTTTATATCTCATTATGTCAATTGTTTATATTTTAAGCAGTGCATTTATTAGTGTGAATTATTCGGGTGACTTTATGTGTTTTTGTAAAATGTAATATTTATATACAATATAAAAACTCTGCACTTGTACAACTTTAATATCAGAATACATTGAGAGTAATATTATTAAGAATTAATTCAGAATGTTGCTTAAACGTCATTATTATATATTAAGTATTTTAGATAAAAAAATACAGTAAATTTTCGTTAAAAATATTTTAACAAATTAAAGTTTTTCTTATTAAAACAATTGTATTCTGACTCAGTTATTTAATATGTATATAATTTGTGTGTATGTCTAATATATTCTTGTAAATCCTTGCTAGAGGGAAATCAATTTCGATGATTGTCTTTACAATACAGCTCTTGACTATTATCATAAACCGTTATCAACAAATACGATTAGTAGAAAAATTGTAATGTTAAAACTAGGTGTGAAATAATGCAAGAAGTACATATCAGTAGTAGTTGAGAATATGAAATGATTTTATGAAATAGGTATGAAAATAATCTAATATATAGAGACGGTCCATAAAAAGGTTGTTATACAGATCAAGATTTTAATATATAAACTCTATGTTCTAGTAGAGACTAACATTTTATCTCACGAAATTTTTTTGAAAACTGAAATTTTTATGCGCTTTAATCGACAGATAGGTAAGAACTTTTTATGATTTTATTTTTCGTATCAAAATTATGTGAGTATATTCAGAGTATTAACATGTTATAATTATATGAATGAAACATTTTGAGGGATGCTGTGTTGTAAACTAGTTAAAATTATTAAGATAGTGAAATTTTATAAATATTATACTTTTAATATAGTCTTTTGTTTTAAGTTTGAAACTTAATATATGTTCAGTGTAAAATATGTTACTTAATTTAAAAAAGTAGAAATAAGCATTTGAATATCTAGGTTTTATTTAGTATATATTATTTCTGTGGTATAAAAGACACTGTATAAATTTTTAATTTAACGCTTCAAAGTAGAAAATTGTTTATATTTTATATTAAAGTGAATCAAAAAAATTGATATCTAGAATTCATTGATGCGAGTGCTAAATTTAATAATCATATTGATGATATTATATTTACTTTCTTTGTCTATAAAGAATGAGTTGATTGTACTGTAAGTTCTATCACATTATTCTTAAATTTTAAATTAGACATGAAAGTTATTTAATCATAGAATCAGTATAGTATATTGTAATATAAATATTTTTGATTCAAAATAGAAAGACTGATACGTAACTATTATAAAATAAAAGTCGAAAATGCTTAGAAAGCATAGCTTGTGTTTTTCTGTATAGTTTCAATTATTGTCTGAGACTGGATATTAATTTTCTTCTATATTAAAACTAAAACAGTATTAAGTATCGTATGAGACTATGCATTGTATTAGATTTATATATGATAGCAAATATTACGTGATTGATATATGTATTGAAGATCAAGATTCGATGATTGAATACTGTAATAGAACGTAAATAAATTTAGAACTAACAACCCTAGTAAAATTCAACCAAGAATAACTTAGAGTAGTTATATGTCACTATAAAGTCAAGGGTAATAAATAAAACATGACTGTAATCATTAGCGGCGGTGGAATGGTGGGTGCTACTTTAGCGCTTGCAATTTCTTCATTAAGTCAAGGAAAATTATCAGTTACATTAATAGAAGCCTCTTTACCTTTTATACAGCGTTCAGAATTTTGTTCTCGAGCTATTGCTTTAGCATACGGTACATATCAGCGATTATCAAAAATTAATATTTGGAAATCTTTAGCGGATTGTGTCATTCCTATTACTCATGTTCATGTTTCAGAACGGGGATCTGTTGGGTTTGTGAATATTAATGCACAAGATTATTGCATATCTGCATTGGGGTATGTTATTGAACTACAGGATGCAATAATACGTTTGTTTGCTTTATTACGTCAAGCCCCCGGAGTTACACTGTATTGTCCTGCTAAAGTCGAAAAAATTCATCGCACTATTGATGGTGTGATAGTTATGTTAGATAACAGTGAAGTAATAAAAGGCAAGCTTCTAGTTGCAGCGGATGGTACTTATTCAGCAGTTAGAAAAAATTGCCATATGCAATATCAGCAAGATAACTATGGTCAAGTTGCTATTATTGCTAATATTAACACCGCAATAGATCCAAAAGGGAAAGCTTTTGAACATTTTACAGAATACGGTCCATTAGCCTTATTACCTCTGTCTCAAGGCCGAAGTTTTTTAGTGTGGTGTTACAAACAAGAACAAGTGGACGTTATTAAATCTTGGGATGATGAGATATTTATTTACAAACTTCAGGAAATTTTTGGCTGGCGTCTTGGTAAAATTATTCAAACAGGAACACGTTGTTATTACCCATTATCACTTAGAATAGCGTCGAATGCTATTAGTCATCGTATTGTACTTGTTGGTGATGCAGCTCAAACATTACATCCTATTGCAGGTCAAGGATTTAATCTTGCGATGCGTGATGTCATGCAACTTGCAGAGTCTATTGTGCTTGCTAATCAAAAAGGATTAGATGTTGGTGCTTATTCACTTTTATATGCTTATCAGAAAGCTAGAGCTTTAGATAGAGAGAAAACTATAATGATAACAGATTATTTAGTTCGTTTATTTTCTAATCGTTTTTTGCCTTTAGTAGTTGGACGTAATTTAGGATTAATGATTATGGAAATGTTACCATTAGTTCGTAATGTATTAGCTTATCAAACACTAGGTTGGGTAGAACATAAATAATAATATAATTAAGAAAATAAAAGATTTAATTATTTGATGTAGTGATTGTTAATATTATATCATTTAACTAGTTTTATTTTTCCTACAAAAGAATGTAAAAATAGATATTTATATATTGAAACTTATTGATTTAGAAAAAATATTTTGAATGTGATTATTTTATTTATTTTATTAAAATAAAAAGATCGTATTAGTGGTAAGGTAAGTTGAGTACGATTGAAATAATTTAAATTTTTATTGTTTAGAATTTGAACAATAGATATACATTTAGAAAATTAATTTACATTATGCATTTTGTGCATTAATGTATGCCTAAAAGGAATCTCGTATTCAGTAGTGCCTTCATGGTAATTATACAGTAAGAAAATTATATAATGATTATCTTAATTGTGCAAGTAGTAACTTTGCGAAAAGAGTAATCTTGTTAGATAATTTTTTACAATATAGTTATGCACGTTTGTTTGGAACAGTAGTTAGAACATAAATAGCGCAGTTATCTTAATATCTTTTGGCATGAAGACAAATATTTTCTGCTTCAAACAGCGTTTTAAATCATAATATAATATTCTTCATGTATTTATAGATGTTTTTATTTTCTACGAGAGAGATTTCTGAGAATACGATTCTAGAATAAACGATATATGTTGTATTTAATTTCTAAACTTATGTTGTTAAACATGTCTTAGAATGCTGGGACAATATTTC
The DNA here is from genome assembly GCA_020541205.1 of Candidatus Hartigia pinicola. Taxonomy (GTDB): domain Bacteria; phylum Pseudomonadota; class Gammaproteobacteria; order Enterobacterales; family Enterobacteriaceae; genus Hartigia; species Hartigia pinicola. The sequence goes on along the minus strand of CP048208.1, from coordinate 1,858,391 downwards.
TAATATCTAACGGAACTTTGAAAATATTCAAGTATCGTATATTTTTTACGATTAGAAGATACCAGATATATTGTTAATTGATACACAAGGAAGCAAAATAACGGAGAATTAATAAATATTATATTAAAAAAAGAACCTGCTGTTACTATTTATATGTGTTTAGGATTATATTAATTAGAAAAAGATAAAGTATTTACTATTTTATTGTGTGATTGGATTATATGTGGAATTTTAGTACAGTTTTCACCTTAAGTCTGCGTATACTAAACATCACTTTTGTTTTGTTAAATAATAATTAGTCAGTATAAGTTTTATAAATGTTACAAGACTACTTTTAGGTAATAAATCTCTTAAATCAGAAAGATAATGTTTTAATAACGTTATTATGTTAACGTAATTACAAAATTATTGATGTATTTTATATTGACGGAAATATCAAAGTGTTCTTAGCTATTTAATGAAAAAAACTTACAATCTAATAGCAATTACGACAAATCATTTATTTGTTTTACATTATCAATATTCAACCATGCTGTAAAAGTTTGATTTTATCTGAAGATAATATAGATAAAATAATTTTCTTTTTTTTATGATTATTTTTGATTACACTTTTAGTACAATTAGTATGATTATTATTACTTTTTAATGTATTTTATTTATTGTTAAAGAATTTTAATAACGAATAATTCGGTAATATTCTTTTGTTATCGTAATATATACCAAAATATACATTTAATCTTGAATAAAGCGGAATACAGTTATCATGATAAAATTTTTAATAAATGTATTGTATAATGTTCATGAAAAACTTTCATAATTAGTACATGTAATCTTTATTTTGTAAATGAGAGCTGTAAGTATGAGTATTTTAAATTTCACTTTTATTAAGTAAAAGCATGATAGAAAGTGTAATAATTTATGTTAAAAAATTAGAATTTTATCTAAATGATACAATGTCGTGTTCGCGATAATATATTAGTTGAGATTTATTGAGTGAAATATTTTATATATTATTATTAGCAGCTGTATTATGCAGTTTTATTAACGTAATATACTACATGATTATACTCAAACATAAAAACAGGCATTTATATACAACATAGTTTTATTTTATAATGAACAGATAGTTTGTAATCTCATATATCATATTTTATAATTGAATAACATTCATGATTCTATGTTTTAGAAATGAAAGAGCGTTACTTGAAAAAAATGAAGCGATTTTTAATGACGCAGTCTACTGTGATCGTGTAAATTCCTCCTATCTTTCATTGTATTTAAAATAATAAATACAATACAGTATAGTAAATTATTATGTTTATTATTTAGAACGATTAAAATTGAAGAGTTTATTATCTATGATGTTCAATACGTAGATATGATAAGGTTTATTGCGTAAATTAAAAAATCTTAAAATTTTATTTGTTTTTTATGCACATCATACTTTGATTATCTTATTTTTTGATTTAATGGAGCCATCATGATCTATTATTTATTCATTGACGGATGGTTTATTTTTTTTCTAAAATAATAGTCTCTTCGATGTTAAAGAGTACATAGTTCTTTATTTTTATAACTGTTTACAAGAACAATAATCTATGAAATTTCATTATATTAAACTCAAATAATTAATATTTTATAGTTTAGTTGTATACGTGAGTGGAATAATGTTGGCGTGATTTTTTATGTTGTAAATTTTTATAAATCTTTATAAATAAACTATTCATGATATTATTTTACCTGGTGTGATTCACGTAAGGTAGAATATATTTTAAAATTTATAAAGCTCGAATATTATTAGGGATAGGTAATGAACATATTAATTCATTCAGGCGTTAAGAAATTATTCAGCATTCTTTACATGAAAAGTCTACTCCGTTCTAGGAAAATCGTATTTTTAGTTTATTAAGTCAGTTGAATGCAGTATAATTATAATGATATTTTCTATTATATTTTAGTTATTTGAGTTATTTTGTTAATAAAAAATAGAATAAAATAATTTTTTAAGATATCTAATTTTAAAATGTTTATTAGAGATGTAAAACCTAGTTTTTATATAATAGAAAAGTTTTTATTTCATTTTTGTTGATTCATATATATTAAAATTTTTATAATAAAAGTGATGTTAATGATTAAGAACGTTCCCAATTATTTAGATGATACATATAAAACTCAATAGGTTTAATTTTAAAAATAGTAAGTGAATACAGTCGTTTGAGTAATAAAATATGAGTAAAAGGCGTTAGGTGATATCATATTTTCTGATTTGTAGAGTTAGATAATAGTATTGATATTGATAGCAAGCGTACGTTTATTGAATTAGTGATAGCAGTTTTTAATATTTATATTATGTAATAGGCAATAATCATTTTTAATAAAAACTTAAAAGACTCTTTGGAAATTATTAATAAGAAACCTTATCAAAAAGTTGAATTTTTCGAATGAAGATTTTGTAAGAATCAGAAATACATTTATTACTTAATAAAAATTTTACTTAGTGTTGATTTCTGATGAAGAATAAAAGTTGTAAATGTTTTTAGCTGTTTCAATATTATTGTGTTGTAACTTCAGTGTTTTATTGTATTTATACAATGTATCAAGGATGTAATAATGTAGATACAATAATGTTATGAAATTAATTAGGTCAACACTTAAAATATATTGAAAGAACAATATGTTATTAAAACAATAAATAAAATTCTATGTAGAAAAATAGTCTTTAGATTTTGACTCACGAAAATTTAGTGTAAAAAAGCAAGGAACATTTTTTTATTAAGATAAAAATATTCTTTATTAAATAACAGTTACAAAAACTCTACTAACATGTAGTATGCGTTAGTTATTTTTTGATTCTTTACGAAATTTATTAGAAAATTTAGGAAAGTCGATTTATCTAACTTATAGGTTTTATCAGCTTTAAAGCTTATAAAGTCCTTTAGAATATATATTATTTTTGAAAAATTTATAATGCATTTAAAAAATTGAGATTTACTTTCCGTATGATTTTCATATAAAATAATAGTAGAAACGATCCTAATAAAAACTGTAGTAATTAAAAGAATATTGATGTGAGTGACTTTTACCTTTAAATATTAGATAGTACTCTACTTCAATGGAAATATTAGTTTTGAGAATGATGAAAAATAAAACATAAAACATTTTGATCACGAAGCTATATATTTTCTTTTATAGAAATGCAAAATAACCAATAACTTTCATCATTCAGGAATGTATTTTACATTGCACGATCACTAAATAATTAGCAAAAATATTGGTTTGTATTTTGTGATTAACATAAATATTTTATTTTATTTCTAATATGTAGTAAGTAATAGCGTGTATTATACGTATGGTAGTGTAAGTCGTAAATAATAATTCGTTGTCAAAATGGACTCGAATATCTGTATTATACAGATAGTATAAGCAATCTTTTAGGAATGTATTAAATATATTTGAATTTTCTATCTCTTTTGAAGTCTTTTGAATAGAGAAGGTATGATCTTATGATAAGAGTGTATTGATTATTTTAATAATTAATATAATAGATAAATATTTATATAAGAAAAGGTCAAAAACATAACCTATATGTCAATATTCATTAATTTATAGATGTTATATTAAAAATGATATGATGGCCAAAAAAGATATTAATAATTTATTTTTAGTTATTAGAAATATTATCAAGAACTTGATTTTAAAAATTTAGATAACAAGTATTTATACAGATGTATGGTATTGTTTATGAAATTCAAATGTAGTGATAATATTTTCACTCAGATTGAATGTCTTTCTATATTAAAATAGATATGAAGTTTATATAGTTTAAATAGAAATATTGAGTCATAAATTAGACGAGGATCTTAGTAAATAAAAATAAATATTGCTGAAGTTTTGTTAATCTATCTTTATTATGACTCCTCTTGGAGGAGTATTATATATTAATTTAATAATCAGTTTTTACATATGGTAGTTATTTCATTATTTAATGGTAATTAATGCAACTAAATTTAAGAATATATGAAAATTTTTTTAAATATAATTATATTAATGTTTTTATTAAAATATGAAAAGTTATCTAATAATATTAACTGGATTTTTTAATAAATTGCATTCTTTCTTATAAGACGCTGCAATCTTTAGAAATTCAATGTTAATGGAGTATTTTATGCTATTCTATATATCCAAAAAGATTACTATTAGAATATATTTTACTACTTTATTAAAGCATAGTATTGCATATTACTATTTTAAGATTGAAAACAGTTATGTTTATAATCATAATGTCGTTTAACCGATATTAGATTATTGAAAATATTGTTGAATATAAAAATATTACAAGAAGTATTTTAATACTAACTTTCATTTTTTTAATTGAATATTAATTATATAACTACTTTATAGAAAAATACTGAAAAGATTTTATTTTTATTTTAAGTAGTAAATAATTTAGAATATAATGCAGTCTTGGTTTTGATCAGCTATAATCCTCAATATTTTGTTGCATAATATTGTTATTAAGACTCTGTTGATCATTACTAGGAATAGTTAATGTGGCTTAAATATTAGTTACATACATAAATTAATAATCTTTCTAAGATATTTTGAGTAATATTCACGGTATGATTGAAATATAGGTATTAATATATACTTCAAAGTAGTAAAAATGTTAATTTCTATAATCTTTCTTGTTATTTTTAAATTTAAATACTGATTTTCTCGCTTGTATTTTATAATATCCATAGATAACTCAAAGATGATTTTGAGTACCTCATATTTTTGAATCATTTTATTCAGCTTTAATAAACGTTTATCATGTATGGTCCAATTATTTTTAATTACCTAATGATAATTAAGGCATCAAAAATCTTGATAGTATCGCGATAACTAATTTAGTAATTTTGATAATTTAATAAAAATCATAGATAACATAACCTGTTCAGTTAAATTTCTCATAATCAATTTATAATATCATGAACTTGCAACGTATCATTACATACATTTATATATAAGAGTTTCTTTTATATTTTTATTAAACAATTTATACCATTGTTTTCTTTTGAGTTAAGAACTGCGATTAGTAAATGATACTGTATTTTTTTATGATAATCTCGATACTTTATTACAATATATTTATTAGTTAAATATACTATTATTGCAATATTTCTAGATTCTTATTACGGGAATTTAGCGACATGAGAAAAATTTTATTTATATTTTAAGTAACGATGATTGAAAACTCATAGTTAAATGAATGTAAGGCATGCGTTTAAATGTTACGATTTAATAATTCAAGCAATTACCTGTAAATTTTTATTACGTTGGGTTGGAAGTAAATGTATATTTTTTATTGTATAGCTTTTATAAATTCTTTAATTTATTAATATAAAGTAATTTAGCTAAAAGTTAATATTGATTTTTATTACTAATATTTCTTGTATGTAAAGATCAAGAGGTCTATGTGAAGAAATTATTTTTATAAGGTTAAAATATTATTGTCTGCAGTGTTTTAATTTTATTAAAAATATATTTTATTTTTCTCGTAATATTGTTATTATAGTACGATAAGTCATGATCATGATAAGTTAAACATAGAGATCAGTATCTATTATGATTTTTGGAGTATGAAATGATTATTTAGTGTGTGTTTAGAATAGCAAGAAAATCAATCCTGTCTTTTAAAATTTAAGTTGAATTTTTCTAATATATGTCAGTATTTTGCGTCTCATATAAATATATTTCAAAGTGATTAAATTACCGATTGATGATCTAAATATGAATGCTAATATTACAAATATGAATTTTATTATTTTGGCTATTTTAGTGTTTTCATTTAGTATATACATACATATTATCGGAACATGATTAACTTGAATAGTTGTTATTCATAAATACATTCTTCACGTATGCAAGCGGTTGTTATATTAATTGATATTAATACAACTGTATCTTCTATTATGATTCTTTTTTTAACTTCATCACTATTATATTATATAATACTTTAGAGATTTTCTTTCAATTAAAATTAATAACAGTAACATTAACGCTCTATTGACTACTGAAATAATTGCATAAACTTCATTTTTTAAGTTAGGATTTATTTATAATACTTTCTTTTTGCAAATTTTCAAATAATTACATGTACTATACTCTTTCTTAAAAAAGATTGTAGAGTACACTCCTAGTGTAAAATTTTTTAACAGATCTATAACAATGCACAAAACATCTTATAGATATATATTTCTAATGGTATTTATGTTCTTATTGATTAAGTAATCAATATTTAATTATACAATATTTCTCGTTTAGCATTGTTATTGTAGTTTATTTTTTTCGATAAAAAATGTTAAAGAAAGTGATTTTTCAATCAAAATAATTTTTAAGTATTGTCCATTGAATATCATTTCATTTTTATTAAATAAAATAATAATAATTTAGATATTAGAGATATTAATTCCTATTAAATGACCAAAAAAAAGTAGATTATGGAGAATGTGTAGTCAATATTTATTTAATTATTATTATATACGCATAATTATTCCTGTTTATTACAGTATCTTATTTCAGTAATTTATATGTAATTATTTTTTAAATCCGAGTTTGTGAATTAGTTACTTTTTTATTTATAAGGACATACTATAAATTACAAACTTATTAAATTGTGCAAAATTTTATTATTTGAAATCAGATTATCATAGATAATAAATACATCCTGTATTAAATGATGTATCTTGAGAAATTAATAAATTTTATTAGTCAATACTGAGAATGATATCAAATCAATAATGACTCACTTATAATCATAGCAAGTTATTGATTAAAATAAAATTTTATATTTAAATATATAAATATTATCAAGATGAACCGAAAATACCTTATATATAAAAATATTAGGTCTTAGTGAAGCGTTGTCTTAACTAGAACCTAGGAAAAATTTCAATGATTGATTGTTATCCACACCTAACACTACGCCAACTTTTAAGGTGAAATTTTTCTTATCTGAATGATGCTAATGTTAGTATTATATTCAAAAAAATATGGAAAATCTTTAATAATGTATTATATACATTGCTTGTAGTGCATGAAAAATCTCAATTTAATATGCTTAACACTTTCTGTACTCTTAAAGAGTTTTGTGATTATGATATTGTATTGTACTGATGATAACTTAGAAGACATTTGGAAAATTTATGAATTAATTAAAAATTATATAAAACAATAGGCTTTATTTTGAGTTTTATTTTATTCTACAATATTACTTGATCGTTATAGAAGTTGTATATAGTTGAGTAAGATTGAATTTTCATGCTGTATAACCACTATATTGACAATATTCGTGAAAATTTTTAATTTTTATATACCTATAAAAATATAAATACCTTAGTGAGAAATATCGTGCTGAATTTTTTTTGGTTATTCGTCACTAAATGTTTATTAAAGAGTTATTGTTGATATAACTCGCAAAAAAAATTTTAAACATTCTTTCAGAAAGTTATAATAATATCTTGAGTTCAATTAGTTGTATAAATTATTAACTATTTCATTTGTAATACTTTCAGTATTCTCTTTAAGATTTATCTCGTAAAAGGCAGAGGGGCTTATTTTCTTTATATTTTTGGGATGGATAGAGAAAAGATAGGCTTTATATAAATATAACAATATATAATAAATAAGGAATACACCATGTCAGATATATTAAAAAATGATGTGGATCCGATTGAAACGCGTGATTGGATACAAGCGATTAAATCGGTTATCCGTGAAGAAGGTCTTGATCGCGCTACGTTTATTATTGAACAACTATTAAGCGAAGCGTGTAAAAGCGGTATTAATATTAAAGCTATTGAATCTGATGATATTGATTATATTAATACTATTTCTCTTGAAGATGAGCCAGTATACCCTGGTAATATAGATGTAGAGTATCGTATTTGTTCAGCAATTCGCTGGAATGCACTAATGATTGTGTTGCGTGCTTCTAGGAAGAAACTAGAATTAGGTGGTCATATAGCATCGTTTCAATCTTCTGCAACTTTATATGAAGTTTGCTTTAATAATTTTTTTCGTGCTGATCATAACGGTGGTGATATTGTATTTTTTCAGGGTCATATTTCTCCTGGTATCTATGCTCGTGCTTTTCTTGAAGGGCGCTTAACTGAAGAACAATTAAATAATTTTCGTCAAGAAGTGGGTGGGAATGGTTTATCTGCTTACCCGCATCCTAAATTAATGCCTGATTTTTGGCAGTTTCCTACAGTATCTATGGGGTTAAGTCCAATTAATTCAATTTATCAAGCTAAATTTTTAAAATATCTTGAAAATCGTGGCTTAAAAGATACTTCAGCGCAACGTGTTTATGCTTTTCTAGGTGATGGTGAAATGGATGAGCCTGAATCTAAAGGCGCTATTACTATTGCAGCACGTGATCAGTTAGACAATCTTATATTTGTTATTAACTGTAATTTACAGAGATTGGATGGTCCTGTGACAGGTAATGGTAAAATTGTTAATGAGCTTGAAAGCATATTTAACGGCGCAGGCTGGCAAGTCATTAAAGTTATGTGGGGTTCTAATTGGGACAAGTTGCTGAGCAAAGATACTAGTGGTAAACTTGTTCAGTTAATGAATGAGACTCTTGATGGCGACTATCAGACATTTACAGCACGTGATGGTGCATATTTTCGTGAGCATTTTTTTAATCGTTTTCCAGAGACTGCTGAGTTAGTTAAGTTAATGAGTGATGATGAAATTTCTATTTTAAATCATGGTGGGCATGATTTTAAAAAAGTTTATGCGGCCTTTAAGAAAGCTCAAGAAACTAAAGGAAAACCAACTGTAATCTTAGCTCAAACAATTAAAGGTTATGGTATGGGGAAAATAGCTGAAGGTAAAAATATTGCTCATCAGGTAAAAAATATGAATATAGATAGTCTACGTCATTTTCGTGATCAATTTAATATACCTATTACAAATGATCAAATTGAGAATCTGCCTTATATTTGTTTTGAAAAAGATTCTGAAGAGCTTAAATATCTGCAGAAACGTCGTAAAGCTTTGGGAGGATATTTACCTGCTCGTCGAGCGAAATTTGAAGAGAAATTACAAATTCCAGCATTATCCGATTTTAGTCAGTTATTTGAAGAGCAACCTAAAGAAATTTCAACAACTATCGCATTTGTTCGTATATTAAACATATTGTTAAAAAATCACTTTATTAAAGAGCGTTTAGTTCCAATTATTGCTGATGAAGCTCGTACTTTTGGGATGGAAGGTTTGTTTCGTCAAATTGGTATCTATAATTCTAGAGGTCAGCAATATACTCCACAAGATAGGAATCAAGTGGCTTATTATAAAGAAGATTATAAAGGACAGATTTTGCAAGAAGGTATTAACGAATTGGGGGCAGGCGCATCATGGTTGGCTGCTGCTACATCATACAGCACTAATAATCTACCAATGATCCCATTTTATATTTATTATTCAATATTTGGTTTTCAACGTATTGGTGACTTAATGTGGGCAGCAGGAGATCAGCATGCACGTGGTTTTTTAATTGGCGGTACTTCAGGTCGTACTACGTTAAATGGTGAAGGTTTACAACACGAAGATGGTCATAGTCATATTCAATCTTTAACTATCCCCAATTGTATTTCTTATGATCCAGCTTATGCTTATGAAGTCGCTGTTATTATACAGAATGGTTTAGATCGTATGTATGGAGAAAAACAAGAAAATATTTATTATTACATTACGACTTTAAATGAAAACTATCACATGCATGCAATGCCTAAGGGTGTTGAATCAGGAATTCTGAAAGGTATCTATAAATTAGCTTCAACAAAGGGTAATAAAATTAAGATTCAGTTATTAAGTTCTGGATCTATGATGCGTCATGTTTTTGATGCAGCAGAGATTTTATCTAGTCAATACGAAGTAAGTGCTGATGTTTACAGTGTGACGTCATTTACTGAATTGGCTCGTGATGGTCAAGATTGTGAACGTTGGAACATGTTACATCCATCTGAAACTCCACGTGTACCATATGTTACTCAAATCATGAATGACGCACCTGCAATTGCATCCACTGATTACATGAAATTATTTGCAGAACAAATTCGTGCTTTTGTACCATCAAAAAATTATCGTGTATTAGGTACTGATGGTTTTGGTCGTTCTGATAGCCGTGAAAAACTACGCGATTATTTCGAAGTAGATAGATCGTATGTCATTCTTGCGGTTCTAAGTACATTAGCTAAATGTGGTGAGGTTGATGTTAAAGTTGTTGAAGATGCAATTAAAAAACATAATATTAACCCAGAAAAAATTAATCCACGTTTAGCATAAGAGGTAATAATCAATGTTTATTGAAATTAAAGTGCCTGATATCGGTGATAACATAGTGGAAGTAACAGAAGTGATGGTTCAAGTTGGTGATCTAGTAAAAGTGGATCAGTCTCTAATTATGATGAAAGGTAATGAAACATCTATAGAGATTCCATCTCCAGAATCAGGTGTGGTAAAAGAAATTAAAATTATGGTAGGAGATATAGTTGTTACTGGAAAATTGATTATGCTTGTTGAATCAAGAGAGAGTATTGAACCACCATTAGCATTAAAACCTCTAGCTTCTCCAGTCTCCATGAATACATCGGTAGTATTGAAAGAAATTCATTTGCCAGATATTGGTGAGCAAGTAGTTGAAGTTACTGCAATTATGGTGAAAATTGGTGATAAAGTATCTGCGGATCAATCTATTATTACTGTTGAGGGTGATAAAGTTTCAATGGAAATTCCCGCACCATTTTCAGGAAGTATTAAAGAAATTATTATCTCGATAGGTGATCAGGTCCAAACCGGTTCACTTATTATGATCTTTGAAGTAACTTCTACTCTCCTGTCAGTCACGACTTCAATACCTAGAGACCATTCTTTATCTTCAGTAACGTTATTAGACACAGTAGTTAATAACGATTGTAAATCTCTTGAAAATAGCGCTTCTGTTCATGCCACACCTGTCATCCGTCGCTTAGCATATGAATTTGGTATTGATCTTTCAAAAGTAACAGGGACTGGGCGTAAAGGTCGTATTTTACGCGAGGATTTACAAAATTATATTAAAGATGTAGTTAAATGTGTAGAATCTTCATCAGATACAAGTTTTGTTTTACCAAGAATATCTCCATGGCCTCAAGTAGATTATAGTAAGTTTGGTGAAATTGAAGAAGTTTCACTAAGCCATATTCAAAAAGTTTCCGGTGCTAACTTAAGCCGTAACTGGGCGACGATTCCACATGTTACATTACTAGAAGATATTGATATTACTGATGTTGAAGAGTTCCGAAAACAACAGAATAAAGAGGCTGCAAAAAAACAACTAAACGTTAAAATTACTCCAGTAGTTTTTATTATGAAATCAGTTGCTCGTGCACTTGAAGTAATGCCTCGTTTTAATACTTCTATAGCTGAAGATGGCAAACGCTTATTCATGAAAAAATATATTAATATTGGTATAGCAGTTGACACGCCTAATGGTCTTGTCGTTCCAGTGTTTAAAAATGTAAATAAGAAGGGTATTATCGATCTTTCTTTTGAACTTATAAAAATTTCTAATAAAGCACGTGAGGGTAAGTTAACTGCATCTGATATACAAGGTGGATGTCTTACTATTTCTAATCTTGGTTCTATTGGAACTACTAGTTTTTCACCAATCATAAATGCACCAGAAGTCGCAATTATAGGGTTATCTCGTTCTTCTATAAAACCTGTATGGGATGGTAGTCAGTTTATACCTCGTGTGATGTTACCCATCTCTCTCTCGTTCGACCATCGTGTGATTGACGGTGCTGATAGTGCTCGTTTTATTACTTTAGTTGCTAAATTGATGAATGATATTCGTCGACTCGTAATGTAATGCAGCAAACCAGAAGAACACTTGTGTTATTTATTATAACGAACGCTATATCATGTGATGAGCATTTTTAATGTGTTAAAATATTATAAATAATTCACAGAATATTTTTAGTATAACAATTCATTTTTGTATTTGCTCTTCAGTATAAAATAAAAGAGGCTATTATGAGTAGTAAAATTCAAACTCAAGTTGTTGTTCTTGGTGCAGGCCCAGCAGGGTATTCTGCAGCTTTTCGTTGTGCTGACTTAGGTTTGAAAACGGTATTAGTTGAACGTTATTCAAATTTAGGTGGTGTTTGTTTGAATGTCGGCTGTATCCCTTCGAAAGCATTATTGCATATTGCAATAGTAGTTGAGGAAGCTAAATCTTTAGGAAAATCTGGTATCATTTTTAATGAACCAAAAATTAATATTTCTAAAGTTCGTTTATGGAAAGATAAAATTATCAGTCAAATAACGAATAGTCTCACTACTATGGCAAAATCTCGAAAGGTAGATATTATTAATGGTTTTGGTATATTTACGGATAGGAATACATTAGTTGTTGAAAGTAAAAGTGATAGCATTACAATTAACTTTGATAATGCAATCATTGCAGCAGGTTCACGTCCTATTAGTTTACCATATATTCCTCATGAAGATCCCCGTATTTGGGATTCTACAGATGCATTAAAACTGAAAGAAGTTCCAAAGCGTATACTGGTTATAGGAGGAGGAATTATTGGCTTAGAGATGGGAACTGTATATCATGCATTAGGTTCTCAAGTTGATGTTGTCGAAATGTTTGACCAAATTCTTCCTTCAGCTGATAAGGATGTAGTTAAAGTTTTTACTCAACAAATTCAAAATAAATTCAACTTACTGTTAGAAACTACAATAACCTCTATTGCAACAAAAGAAGATGGAATATATATATCTATGGAAGGTAAAAAATCATCAACTAGGCCACAACGTTATGATGCAGTGTTAGTAGCGGTTGGTCGTATACCAAATAGTAAGAACTTAGGTATGTGTGATATTGGTGTGAAGCTTGATGATCGTGGTTTTATTCTTGTCGATAAGCAAATGCGTACTAATATATCTCATATTTTTGCTGTTGGTGATATTGTTGGTCAGCCTATGTTAGCACATAAAGGCATTCATGAAGGTCATGTTGCAGCAGAGGTTATCTCTGGCTTGAAACATTATTTCAGTCCGAAAGTAATTCCATCTATTGCTTATACTAATCCTGAAGTTGCTTGGGTGGGTCTTACAGAAAAAGAAGCAAAAGAGAAAAATATCAGTTATGCAATCGCAACGTTCCCATGGGTAGCTTCTGGTCGTGCAATTTCTTCTAATTATTCTAAAGGTATAACTAAGCTTATTTTTGATAAGCGATCTCATTGTGTTATTGGTGGTGCGGTTGTTGGTGTTAATGGCGGTGAGTTATTGGGTGAAATTAGCCTGGCAATTGAAATGGGTTGTGATGCAGAAGATATCGCACTAACTATTCATGCACATCCAACACTATACGAATCAATTGGTATGGCAGCCAAGATCTATGAAGGAAGTAATACTGATTTACCACAGGTAAAGGTAGAAAAATAAGTTGTTTATAATTACAATAAATGGTCTCTGCATGAGGTAATGTTTAGTAAAATACATAAATTTATTTTTATTAATTTTACTTTTAAAATAATGTATTATACTTGTTTGATCTGATAATAAAAACAATTTAAATATAACTATATTATAGCATACATTACAACAATTGAGTTAATGATATTTTATCATAATAAAAATTATTTGAAATTAATAATAAACTCATTATTATCTGTTAGATTTTTTTACATAAGGCAATATTTTTGTTTTTTTAAAAAAATCATACTAGAGTTTTATTTAATTAAAATTATTTAAGTGTCTTTTCAAGATAAACAGTATATAAACAACAATAAATAGAAAAATATTATATGAAAGAATGCTGTGCTAAAAGCTTAGAGATTAATATATTATTCGTCATTTATTGAAATACAAAATAATTAGCTATACTGAAAATATGATTAAAACACATTATTTAAAATATGTGATAGGCATCGTTAAAACAAATAATTAATCTTATGTTTCCTAATAATATTAATTTGAAAATTATATTAATTCCATCTTTGGTTATGCTAAAATAAGCACAATTATTTCTTTAATATTTAGTTGAATAGCTTTTTACTCGCTAAGCAGTAGTATATTTTAAAAATGAATGTAATAACTAAAATTTTTCGTAATATTAAACTTGTCTTGATTGTTCTCTGGAATGATTTTAAGATTTTTATTTAAATTTTAGTAAAATTATGTTTGAGAAATAAATAACACATTAACTAAGAAAGTTATTCTATTATTAACTGATAGTAAACTATTTTTTTAGATTATCTAGTTTTACTAAAACGACTACATAGTAAAGGTTGAATTTTTCATTAAATTCCATTGCAAAGCTCAATGCTGATCATGGTATGAAGTTTAATTATATAAGAAATATTTTTAAGTCAAATAACAGTATTGAATAAATAGACATCACTTGAAGCGTATATCGGTATTGTTTTAGTATCAATTCATTTTTTAAGTTAAAAACTAATTCTATACTTTAGTTTATAAATAAAAATTTTTCATGTGATGTTGTTAAAGGTTAGTTGAGAATTTTTAACATAATCATTTTGTGTTCTTTTGAAAATAGACTGTAGTAGTGTATTTGTGAAAAATGTTTTAATAAATTTAATTTTATGGCTTAATAATTAAAATATATACGATTTCAGGTAAATAATTTATATGAGGTATTATATCTTAAAAAATCGGTTGGTAAAGTGATATTTTTAGTGATGTTTTTAACAAAATTATTTTATATTACTATTTTAAATTTTAGAAAATACATTTATTAAAATAGATGTGAATATCTTATTAAAACAGTAGTCAAAAATCAGTTTGATAAATCGATACTGGCAGTATTTAGAATTTAAAAATAACTGTCATGATTATTTATGTCTCAATGTTAATATATATATGAATTATAATAAATTATATTATTGGAAATATTTTCAAAATATACAATGTATTAATTTTAACAGTGAAAATTTATTAATATAATAGCAATTTAGAGTAGCGATATTATAGACAGAAAATTACTTAAATATTTTTAGCTTGTATAAAGTTTCTTATATGTTTAAAGCATATCTTATCGTATAATAGTTGTGCAATTAAAACATATGTGAATAATAAAATATTATGTATTAAGTAAAACTATTAAGATAGTACGATTTTCAAAATTTTATATTTTAATATAATTTTTACATATGATATCGTTAAAGCAATATTAGTTACTGAAGAAAGTATAAAGAAATGTACAAGACAGATAATTAGTATTAATCTCAACTCTTTCAGGTTGATAATATTATTTGATTATTTTGTCGTATAAAATTATAGCGAATAGACTATTAGATGTTTGTGTTTGTGTTTGTGTTTGTGTTTGTGTTTGTGTTTGTGTTAATTTTTATACATTTTTTAGTAAAAATAATGATTTTTCTTCATTTTTAGCGTTTTAGATTAAAATATAATCTTATTGTATTTAGTTTTTCTATAATATATATTTTAAATATAAAAACACTGCTCACTATTGTAAGAAATGTATTTATTTTAAAATACAGACTGATACATCAAGTGTGATGTTGTTTAATTGGTTAAATTAATTTTCTCATGTTCTTATCTTATGTATAAGTGACTTTACCTGAAAATAAAATATGTTTTATAATCGTTTAGTGTGTATCATTCTCAATGATGATACGTACGCTAGATAACCTTAAAGACTAAGATAAGTATTATCTATTAGTAAAATCAGTATATTATATAATCTAGGGAGAAGACAATATATAGTTAAATGTTTTGACTGCATCTGCTGATTAAATTAGTCTTGATATAATGTGCAGTAATTATCATTTGCACGATTTTATGACGTTTAAATGCACTGAGTTGTTTTTTCTATCTTAAACTTAAATATATAAGTTTAATAGAAAATTTATTTAAAATAATATTGAAATTAGTCAATAATAACTATGAAATTCATATATTAGTGTGTACTATAAAAGAAATTTATTATTATTTATCGAGTAGTGATTTCCACTATGATGCTATATATCTTTCAATAATTTTATTGAATAAAGTATTGCTAATAGTTTTTATCTCTTTGTTGGTCCTTATGATGTAATTTTTCATATGAATGGCAGAAGACTTCAAAAAATTTCTAGCTAGTGTGTATGTTATGGTATAGCAGAATAGGCAATATATATAGTTATTGCGATGCTAGTTATAATTTTTATTTATGAATAATAATATCTAGTTTTAAAATGCCAAGAAAGTAAATTTCTTTATGAAAATTTTATTGTTTTAATATCGTGAAATAAGAAATTGTATTATTATAATTATCACTAAGATGTTAGTTAGATAATCATATCTATAAAATATGAAAAATAATGTAATAGATAAATCTACACTTATAAAATATTTATTTATATACTACTTGTTATTAAATTTCTTGAACTTTTTTTAACAATAGTAAAAGGCATTAATATGACTTATGATATATTAAAAAAATCAGTGGCTTTGGCTGCATTGGATTATATAAAATCAAGTACAATTATTGGTATTGGTACGGGTTCTACAGTTTCTTATTTTATTGATGAATTAGTAACAATGAAAGAACAAATTGAAGGAGTGGTTTCTAGTTCTAAAATATCAACAGCGAAATTAAGATTATTAGGTTTTACTGTTTTTGATTGCAATGAAGTTGATATGCTAGATGTTTACGTAGATGGTGCAGATGAAATCGATCGTCATATGAATATGATTAAAGGTGGTGGAGCAGCATTAACATGTGAAAAAATTATTGCGGCTATATCTAAGACGTTTGTGTGTATTATCGATCAAACAAAACAAGTAGATGTTTTGGGTAAGTTTCCATTGCCAGTTGAAGTAATTCCAATGGCGCGTAGTTATGTTGCTCGAGAATTAATAAAACTAGGAGGGATTCCTGAGTATCGTCAGAATGTTATAACAGATAATAACAATATTATTTTAGATGTACATAACTTAACTATTATTAATCCTATGGCATTTGAAAATAAAATTAATAACATTGCTGGTGTTGTAACTGTTGGTCTTTTTGCTAATCGTAGCGCAGATATTATTTTAATGGGTACTACTGAGGGTATAAAAGTTTTTAAATCATAAGATAGATATTGCAATCACATAAGTTTCTTGTAAGTATGTAGAAAGACACGCCAAGGAAATCAAGATTGTCTATGTTTTTTAATAGTTTAGTACAACATAATAGATAGTTAATTTTTAGTATGATGGCGAGAGCTATATCAGTTATATATTGAAATATTATGAATTAAAATAACTACTGATTATTTATAATAGATGTTCTTAAATATTGACCAAGAATTATTTAGTGTCTTACTGACCAAAGGCTAAAAAGTAAGTTTTTATATATCTTGAAAGATAAAATTTATTTGACAATTATCGATATTTACTAGAAGTTACAAATTAAAAGTTACAAGTTATATAAGACTATTATATAAATAAGAAAGAGTGTTATTTATTAAAATTATACTTTCACATTTTATCTTGTATGTGATTAAGAGTGCGAAATGTTATTAAAATTATAAGAGAAGGAGTACTGTTGCATATTAACTCAAGAGAAATTATTGAAATTTTATCTAGAGTAAAAATGATAGCTTTAGTATTTTATGTACTAGTACTATATACAAGATAGCACCTATGATGTTTAGATGAAGAAGAAAACAATTGCTTTGACATGATCTGATCCAGTGCATTGTATCTATTTTAGATATAATTTATCCAAATTTTTTATTGTTATTATAGTGGTATTTATTTAGATATTTATACTGTATATTTTTATATATATTCATAAAAATACTAGGTCATGCATTATATGAATAATTCGCTTGTTTTTTATGTATATATTACAGGAGTACAGTGTACTAGTTATAAATCTGAATTATGATAAAATAGAGAAATAATTAAGGTATACTGAGAAAATAACAATTAAATTTTTATTATTACAAAGTAATCTAGTAGATTACTGTTTAACATTTACAAGCAGTAAATTGTACTCATATTAACTATTATCAAATTATATTTTTACAAAATTAAAACAAGTACTATTACTTATTGATTATGCTAAGACTTGATGAATAAGTTTTAATATCATATTAAGGGTATGGACATTATTTAAAGTATTATACGATATTCGCTTAAGTAGTTTTTAAATAAAGATAGAAATAGTAATATAGTGAATATAATTTTGTTGATTTAGGTGAAAATTGATTAGTAAAACTGTATAATATTTCTACTTAAGATAATTGTTTAACTTATAAGATAAAATTAAATATTTTAGATTGTTACTAAAATAAAATGTTTATCAGTAATATGTTATAATACATTATACATTATACATTATACTTAAAGTAATATTTCATCAGTGTATCCAAGATACTTATGTATAGCATTAATAGCTGAGTTTTGATTAATTATCAATGTAGATTTTGAGTGTATTTAATATTTTATTTTTATTAATTATTATTAACCTTCTGTATTTTGAATTTGAAAATTTTATTTAATATCACAGCATATCCTAATATCACTTTAAAAGTAGATAACTTTTCGATATGCATTTACTAAAATTCGAGTAGTATTAATAACAAATCATTATAATGCTTGCATTGAAGCGATAAATAAAACCATGCATTCTAGATTAGAAAATAACTGTAAATGATGACAATAATGAGCGGTAAACTTACCTCTGGAATCAATCTCAGAATATAATATTTTATGTCTGCTATTTATCACGCTATGTTACTATAATTTTAAGCATCATGCACGAAGATAAGGGTTCTAAAAGAGTAAAAGATCTTTGATTTTTGTCGGTATAATCTCTAATTTATTATTCTATTATAAACATTCGTTGATTTACAATATCGCAGCTAAATGCAAGATTTTTTTATGCTATTTTATATTAAATTAGTTATAAAGAGAAGCGCTGTATCCAGGTATTTGATAATAATTATACCCCTGTTTTACAGGAAACTCAACTTTTTTGATGTTGTACTTAGTAGTCCAGAAACTTTGATTATTTCACTCTGAAGGTCTATATGTTGATGTTGACGATATACATCTATTAATAATAGATGACACAAGTTTTTTTGGAATACTTTTATATTTTTTTAGAGAATTTTTATTTTATAGTAATGTATTGTATAATTTTAACAATTATATTATAATGTATTTAAAGATACTTAAGATTGTAAGTGTAATCGCATAATAGAAAACGTTCAGGTTTTATCTAGTTCTGTGTTTAAAAATTTAGAAAAATTATATTTTTATTCAATATCATTAACGATACTTTTATAAATTGTTTACTGTCGAAACAATATTTTTATTTAAGAAGATACATGTTTAGTTAGAAAATAAAATGATTTTTGTTATTATATTTTATGTATAAGTAAAAGTGTATTGTAATATTTCTTTCTTTGAAAGAATCATTGAAGCGTTATTTTTACTCATTTGAAACGTTTAACAATAAATAGTGCTTAGTATTAATATTACTTCTGCCTGTATAATAAAATTCTGTGTAAATGAAACGTACATAGCAGTATTTATTTTTATGATTTGAATATTTTAAAAGTTAATTTTATTCTTGTCTCTCAGCTTGAATTCTTATAAAAAAATATGACCTGAATATAGTTATATAAATAGCTTAATGATTAGTAAATTTAGGGAAGGTAAGAAATTATAACCGTCATGTATTTACTATAAAATAGTAAATACAAAATACTATTAGTATTTAAATAGATAATTGTAATTTTATTTCGAAACTAATTTAGGAAAAAACTTAGCAGATATTGCATATATGTATCTTAGTAATCTATAAGATAGTTATAGGAAATTTATCAATAGGTTTAGAATTATAATACACCTCAAGAGTTTAATTTTTAAAATTAACGTCAATATAAATGTGTATTAGTATTTTAGTTTATTTTCTAAAAATATACAGGAAATTAAAATAGAGAAACTCTAGTATAACGTCCATGTAATAATTTAATTGTATACACACTAAGGTTTTTAAAAACTACATAAGGCGTTTATTCCATAACTAATTAATATATTATTTTTAATTTCAAATGGATCATACAATATTGTTATTGAGATGATTTCCAACTATTCTGTAAATATGAATTTGTATTTGATCTTATAATACTTAAGAAGTAGAAAATGATATTTAGAATAAAGTTTTATTAGTCAATGAATTAATTAAGTACGTACTTTTATATTGAAAATTAGTATTTTAATCAGGAAATATAATATATTAAATACTATTTATACAATCCTCAGACATTAAGATTATAGAGTGTAATATATTTTGCATTTTAGGTAAGCGCTCAATATAAAAAGTTATACAAAGTATTATAATTTAGTTAATAGCTTGTAGTTTTTGAATGTAAGATATGTTATTTTTCTATTTTGTAGAAATAATTAGACGATTCTTTGAAAATTCTGTAAATATTTTATAAATAAATACAATTTAGTTGCTGATATTTATTAGCTTAACTAATTTAATTAAATAGTCGTAATATCTTGAGTAATATTGCATTATCTATATAGCTCACATTTTTAAGAGCAGTACTTGCATTATATAAATTTTTATAGATCAATGCTTTGTGGATAATGTTCTTATTAACAACATTCTTAAAAAAAGAAGTATAATAACCTACAAGGTTATAACTATTAAATATATTATTTTGTAAAAATTTTTATCTTGACTAGAGATATTGAAGTACTAAATGATTAATAAAGAAATCCAATATAAACTACCTGAGAGTAGAATAGAAAGAGGAAGTGTTAAAATCCATACTAATATAATGTTTTTAATGGTTTTGTTTTGTATACCCCCGCCCTCAACAACTATAGTTCCTGCAATAGCAGAAGACAATACTTGCGTTGTAGAAACCGGCATGCCAGTATAACTTGCTATACAAATAAATATAGCAGTAGTAACTTGCGCTGAGACTCCTTGAGAATACATCATGTCTTTTTTACCAATTTTTTTGCTGATAGTAATAGCAACACGTCTCCAACCAAAAATAGTTCCAATAGATAATGCTAAAGCGACAGATATAATGATCCAAAGTGGTGCATATTCAATGGTAGATAGTAGGTCATTAGTTATTTTTTTCAGTATTAATGTATCTTTTGAGCTTGTTTCAGATGATTTTGCAACTGCGTTAGCGGTATCAGAAATACATAATAACAAACAGCGAATATAGCTACGTTTTTCAGTCGTTAACTCATTATAACTTTTAATTCCGCGTAGTAAAGTTTGAGCTTGATGCAAAATAATTATAGAATTTGAGTTGTCACAATAAAACTCTTTATTTACTACATTTACATGATCTCTAGTAAGTTTATTTTTAATCGTGTAATTTAACTCTGGTTTGTGTACTTCATAATATTGCTGTAAATAAACAAGAGCATCGTGAGTTTTTGCGATCTCATAATCACTTGAATTCATATTTACAACAAAACCTGCAGGTGCCACGCCGATTAAGACTAACATAATAAGACCGATACCTTTTTGACCATCATTCGCTCCATGGAAAAAACTAACACCGACGGCTGAAATGATCAATGCAGTACGCGTCCAAAATGGAGGTTTACGCTTACCATCTTTTTTTTCACGTTCAATTGGTGTAAAGTGAATACGTCGACGTTTTTTTGTTCCGCTCCAGTAATGACGTAGTATAAAAAATATTAATCCAGAAAATAAAAAACCGATAGCAGGAGAAAGTATAAGGGATATAAAAATATTTATTATTTTTTCTATATTTAAAGCATTTACAATAGATGAATTCGTCACTATGGCGTGAGTGAAAGCAATACCAATAATTGCACCAATCAAAGTATGAGAACTTGATGCAGGGATACCAAAAAACCACGTGCTAAGGTTCCAGATAATCGCAGCTAATAGTAATGAAAAAACCATCATAAGAGCGTGACTATGAGTAGAATTTACGTTAAGCAAAATATCCGTTGGTAAAAGATGAACAATTGTATATGCAACATTTAACCCTCCAAGTAACACGCCGAAAAAGTTAAATACACCCGACATAACAACGGCAAATTTTGCTTGCATTGCATGAGTAGAAATAATTGTAGCAACCGAATTTGCTGTATCATGAAAACCGTTTATAGCTTCATAAAGTAGTACAAATAACAATGCTAAGACTAGTAATAAGCCGGTGTAAAATTCTAATCCTGTAAAAAGATATAGCATAGATGTTAAGCCATTTATGTTGATTATTCACGCGGATCATTATCAGTTACAAACACTAGATAAGGAAGAAAAATCTAATATTTTGTTGATTTAATATCTATCAAAAGTGTAATATAAAATTTACTTTATAAGTATCAAAATATTAAATGAATTAAATTTATGCTGATTTTGAGTTCTTTAAGATTATTTAAGTATTATTTTACCTAATCATGTTTTATTGATGATTTTAGTTAATGCCTCCAAAATACTATTTGATGTATTTTACTGAATAGATAAGGTAAGAAATATCAGTATAATATATACAAATGTACGTATTGAAATATTTCTCATATTTTTCAGTATTCGAAAAATTTTTCAGAGAATTGAAGATATAAAATGCATCATGTTACATGTTCTTGATTATGTTAATCTATATTATATATCAGCTATCTGAAAATTCACATTTATCACTATTATCTTTTAAACTATTCTTTTTCTATACAGGCCCTGTTATTTAAAATAAAATTTATCTATGCATTTTTATGTTCTTAATATTATTTGTTATTACTTGAATGTTATTAAGTGCACTATAAATTTAATATGAAGAACGTATTATTCTTATGAGAATAACTGTTACTTGTATTAGAATTTTTTATATTTTCTCTGCGTATTCTAATGAATGATATTTATACACATCAAGTAAATCTTAGAGAGTTAATTGTTGATAACAGAAATTTTACTAAATATTTTTAACATTCTTCTAAAAGAGATTATCGTTATTTCTAATGATTCTTATTTTCAACAGTTTCAATAGTAATGTGTATGATTTTTTTTGTAAAAATTATTATAGTGCATACTAGATGTTAAGTATTTTTGAAGAAACAGAACACTAAAATACTTTACACGAATTGACTGTGTGGAATATATAGCTTTTAGCTTTCTCAACTATAACAACTGCATTTGTGAAAATATTTATATAATAATTTTATTTTATAAAAATTTATCTATTTTAAATAGGATACATGAAATTATTATATGTCAAAAATTTGAATAAATTCTATGTGTGACAACACGTCGTATGAATATTTCAGTTGATTTCTTTAATTTTAATATAGATTCTACTATTTATAAAGAATGATTAAAACAAATATAACGTATTAATAAATAGGTGTTTCCCAAAGAAAACACCTTCTTTACAATTTACTAGATAAAATAATTATTTTTTTTTACAGAAAAACGTTTTTCCGCTTCATCCCAATTTACAACTGACCAAAAAGCTTTAATGTAGTCATGACGACGGTTTTGATATTTTAGGTAATAAGCATGTTCCCACATATCTAATCCAATTATTGGATAACCTGATACACCAGAAATAATTTCACCCATCATAGGGTTATCTTGGTTTTTAGTAGATAAGATAGAAAGTGTACTAACATTCTTCATAACCAGCCATATCCAACCAGAACCAAACAATGTTGTAGCTGCTTTTTCAAATAGATCTTTGAAAGTATCGAAGTTACTAAAATTATGCTCAATGGCAGTCTTGAGTGCACCGTTTAAAACTGTATTTTTTTTTAGTCCTTTCCAAAATAAATTGTGGTTTAAATGGCCTCCGGCGTTATTACGAACGAAAGTGTGTAAGTCAGCTGGGATCTTATGTAACTGTTGAACTAATGTATTAATGTTAAAACTAGCAAATTCAGGTAATTGTTTGAATGCTGTATTGATGTTATTAATATAGGTTTGATGATGCTTAGTATAATGAATTTCCATAGTTTTTTTGTCAAAATAAGGCTCAAATTCATCATAAGTATAAGGTAAATTAGGTAATATATAGCTCATTGTGTTATTTCCAATATGTATTATTTTCGGTATTGTAGACTATACTACAAGTTATAAAAATTATATTATATATTTTAGTACATGAAGATAAAATATCTATCAGAATTTTTTTAAAGATTAAGATAATTAAAACTAGCATTACAAACTGCAAGTTTATCTTCAAATACTTCTAATGCTTTTTTAAGTTTTGCAATACTTTGTAATTCAGTGTAAGTCGATTTAATAATCTTAATATTGTTTATTTCGTCTACACCATCAAATTTTTTAGTATCTCTTGCATATTACTTTGATTAATTGAATATTAAAATATTCATTTTGAGCTTTGATCAGAGTACTTCTGTAATTTCGTAAATCTTTTTTACTTCTCTCATATAATTTTTATGAGAGATCTTTGTGTTTTTCATGCTGGACGAATGCATGATTAGGATCATCTAATACATTGCTTCGATAGCTTTGTTGATATTTCTAATACTGTATACTAGAAAGGTTGAAATAGTAATATATGATATTCTATTTGTAACCATCACTAAGGAAAAATTTTATTGATCACTAATTTTGTGAGTATAATGAAAGGATATAAATCACTTTATAAATATTCTTTTTTTAGAAAAACTAGCCTAGTTGTTTGACCCGTATGATAAATTAAATGTATTAAAATATTGATTGATTGATATTAATATTTTACATTTTTTATTTGAATAAATACTGTTAAATACTGATATTTTAAAAAAATTTAAAATACAATCTTAGTCTGATGAGACTAAGATTATGACTAAATCTCATATTGATTGCGTGATACTATCTTTTAATAACTCAGGATTATCCAAGATAATTTTTATTATTTTTTATTGATATTGTCATTACTGTTTCATCAGTAAGAATGTTAAGTTAAAAATATAGATTATTATTCTTGGTTTGTATGTTTTAAAATTGTTTCAGGGTTAATAAGTGTATTGAGGCTTAATATTTAGTATTAACAATCATTAATGAAAGAAAGATTTTATCATATAAATATCTTAACTTTAATTGATTTAAAATTATTAAACTATTTCTTCAATTTAAGATTTCAGAAAATACCTATCAATATCTAAAAGAAAATATTGTTTATTTTTAGCTGATTTTGAGGATAAAACAGGAGTTATGTAATTTATGAAATTTAATTATATAAATATACTTACTAAAAGTTATGAATAAATTTAAATGTATCAGAATGACTAAACACAAGATAATGATTGAGTTTAGTATTCACAGAAAAGAACTTTAGGTATTGGTAAAGTATTAGTTGAAAATTTACAGGAAACTATAGTGGATTTTCTAAAAAATTCATGTTATTTAACAACTGTATATTCTAAAAATGAATTGTTATATTTGTAAAATATAACAATTTTCTACAGTTTATTGCATACAGCCAAACCTGTTACTAAAATTTTATAAGTTACTGAGTGCTACACTGAGATTGTACAACATAATTTTAAAATAGCTAATGTTAGTTTGCTGTATTAATGTTTCGAAAATAGGCGATAAATATTATTTTTATTACAAATAATTATTTAATCCTGTCTTGTGTTGAATGACTAGCTATTTAATAGTGACCACAACACAGATAATTAACGCTTAAAACGCGGAAACTTCTTAAAGACATTGAACTTCCATTTTTTCAAGTTGTATACTATATAATTATGAAATTTAACTGTTTAATACATAAGTCATTCCTGAGTTAATTATTGCCGATAATTTTGAGAGTCTGTATATTATTTTAGCAGAATCGGTATGCTCTGGAATTTTAATAGTGGACTCACAAAGGTATGTCCTGATTAGGTGGTTTTTATCATTCTCTTAATGACAATCTGTAATAATTATCAGGTCTACTCTTTTTATATCTTATGACATTATAATACATTTATGTTCAAGTTAAGGGCTCATTTATCCGGAATAATATTTACGTATTACAGGTAATCTATTCTGATGGATTTAGTTATTAAAAGAGTATAGATGATGATATAGGATTTTATCCTTTACGATATATTTGTCCTGTTCTAGAATCTCTAATTTCTGAAGGGTTTAGATGGCCATTAACTAGTCCATCAAAGACTAAAAGATTTCCTTTTAATTTTTCAATGACCTCAAGTGTTGTTCTACAAGGAATTTGTCCACTTAGATTCGCACTTGTCGACACGATTGGTTTGCCATATTTACGACATAATAACCTTGCTAATGTATGGTTTGTGACTCTTACTGCTAAAGTATTAAAATGACCTGTCAGCCACTTTGGTGTTAATGTATTTGCAGGAATAATCCATGTAACAGGCCCTGGCCAACTTGAAAATATTGCTTGTTTTTGTTTGTTATTTAGTTGATTGTCATCAATATAGTTCTCGAACTTTTCATAGTTATCAGCAATAAGTATGAGTCCTTTTTTCCAAGAACGCTGTTTTAATTCCAGTAGTTTATTTACTGCCTTTTCATTATCAGGGTCACAACCTATTCCAAAGATAGATTCAGTTGGATAAGCAATAACATTGCCTTTATTAAAAGAAATAATAACATCTTCAATTTTAGATATTAATTTATTTTGCATAGTTTAATTTATTGTGTTTTGTATGATTGAGTAACATTTTTTTGAAAAACAATCGTTTTTCTAAAATAATGTATTTCTATAGATAATGTAGAGTAATAATAATTTGTATTGTTATATGATCAGATTTGTTATTAAAAAACTAATAGAAAGAGATGATTATTATCATAGGTATGAAATATTTTTAAAATATGATTTACGTTGTACATAGATTTTTGATTTAGTATTTTTGAGACAATGATTGTATTTTGTCTATTTTTATCTAATCAATTGATATACTTATAAAAACAATAATTACAGGTATTACATATATTTAATAATTTTACTGCAAAATAAAATTATTTTTATCTTTCATCATATTTTTTAATATGTTAACTAAAATATTTTTAAAAGAAAGCTGTGTTAGTTTGAAATCATAGATTTCAGGATAAAAAGCATTTTTTCTATTTTACACCTGATCTGATTATGCATAATTTTCTTATTAAAAACTATTTAGATTTTTTGAAAGAAAATATTATGTATTTTATTAAAATGACAATACTACTATCGTAGCAAGATTAGTCGAGAATATTTTAATAAATTTAATTTATGTGTTTAATCTTTGTATGTCAGATGCTGTTAGAAAGTTAATGGTCGTAATATTTTTTGTATTACTGTATATTTTAAAAAATTCATATCAGGAGACTAGTATATGTTTACTAAATGTTTTTCAAAAACATTTTATAATAGAGTATTATTGCAAGCTTTGTAAATAAAAAATTATTAAATTCAAGGAATTTTTGAAGAAAACATTTTACAATGTGATGAGTGTGTTCTGTCTTAGAAATAATAAATAACTGATACGGTTATTGTAGTTATTGAAGCGTAAAGTATTTATAAATTTAATGTGGTTCTTGAAAAATGTTGTGGTACTGGTAAAAGTTTCTAGTATCAAATATTACCTGGTAATAGACACATCAGTTTATTATATTTAATTGCAGTAAAGAAATATTATATCAAGAATAGACAAATGCTTTCATAAATTTTTTGACATATAACATTATTTTAATATGCTCAATGTTTATTAGTACATTTTATATAGCTTAAAGATTTTGAATAGTATCTATTTATATCTTGCATACTATCTGCTATTATGATAATAAAAAACTTCATAAATTCTATATTTTCAATATATAATTAATAAATATTAGGTTTTTAAAATTCTGTTTTGTTAAAAACAATACCGCTAAATATAAAAGAATTGTGAAAAAATTAAAAATATTATTCTCAGTTCATTAATTCAGTATTGATTTTCTAATTCTTATCAATGATAACATATACTTCAAGAAACGTCGGAGTTGATAGTAAAATATCTAAAAACTATATATGTTTTGATTCACTTCATTGGTATTTTCGTACTATACACTAACTAATGTAGTTGATATTACACACAGTTATAGCATTTTATACGTGAATAGATCATTGCTTACTGAAGTGAGTATATTTTAAAATAAATTGTTAAATATTGATGTCGTATTTTAGTTTTTTATTTCAATAGTTCATCTGTAAATAAAGCACAAGTATTACTATTAATATCATAGATGAATACTTTAGAACAGACATGAATGTTTATTTATATTTTTTGTGACAGCGGTTAAAAATTTATGGCAATATTAAATATATTACATTATCCAGACGAACGCTTACGTACTTTTGCTAAGTGTGTAAAAAAAATTGATTCTAAAATTCAGCATATTATTGATGATATGTTCGAAACTATGTATAAAGAAGAAGGCATTGGCCTTTCTGCGACTCAAGTGAATATTCATCAGAAGATCATTGTTATTGATGTATCTGAAACCCGTGACAATAAACTTGTCCTTATTAATTCTCAATTATTAGAGCAATCAGGCAACACTGTTATTGAAGAAGGGTGTCTGTCTATACCTGAACAACGTGGATTTATTCCAAGAATTGAAAAAATTAAAGTGCGTGCTTTTGATTATAACGGCAATGCTTTTGAGCTTGAAGCGAAAGGAATTCTTTCTATTTGTATTCAACATGAAATGGATCATCTGATTGGTAAGTTATTTGTTGATTACCTTTCTCCATTGAAGCGTCAACGTATTTTACAGAAAATTAAAAAACTTAATAGAATGCGAGAAAAAGCAAAATAGTTAATTAGAAATTTTTATACAGAGACAATAAAAGTGTCGGAACAATTAAATATTATCTTTGCAGGTACTCCTTCTTTTGCTGCTAATCATTTAGCTGCTCTTCTTAAAACTCAACACCAGGTTGTTGGGGTTCTTACCCCACCAGATCAACCTGCAGGAAGAGGAAAGAAATTAACAATGAGTCCAGTTAAACTTTTAGCACAAAAACATCAGATCTCTATTTTTCAACCTAGTTCACTGAATAGTAAAAAAAGCTATCAATGGATTAAAGAACGAAACGCTGACTTACTAATTGTTGTAGCTTATAGATTTTTGTTACCTAAAGCTATATTAGACATTCCTCGTTTAGGTTGTTTAAATGTTCATGGCTCTTTGTTACCACGTTGGCGTGGAGCTGCTCCTATACAACGCGCTATTTTAGCTGGAGACGTAGAAACTGGCGTAACTATTACACAAA
The DNA here is from genome assembly GCA_020541205.1 of Candidatus Hartigia pinicola. Classification (GTDB taxonomy): domain Bacteria; phylum Pseudomonadota; class Gammaproteobacteria; order Enterobacterales; family Enterobacteriaceae; genus Hartigia; species Hartigia pinicola. The sequence continues at coordinate 1,829,106 of CP048208.1, read as the reverse complement.
TGGATGAAGGCCTTGATACTGGTGATATCTTGCATAAAGTTAAGTGTTCTATTACAATAGAAGATACAAGCACGACGCTTTATAAAAAATTAATATACTTAGGTTCTGAAGCATTAATACATACGTTAGGCTTAATATCTAAACAACAGCATAGTGTTGAAAAACAAAATAATGATTTATCAAATTATGCAGAGAAAATATCTAAAAATGAAGCGCGAATTAACTGGCAACTACCAGCAGAGAAAATTGCTCGATATATTCGAGCATTGCAATCTGGTCCCATGAGTTACTTCATGGTGCAAGAGCAATCGATTAAAGTTTGGCAAGCCACTGCTATCTTAGAAACACATACTGAGCAACCAGGAAGAATTATCAGTGTAGATAAAAACGGAGTGCGTATTGCTACGAGTGATGGGGTAATTAATATTCTTCAGCTACAGTTACCCGGTAAAAAAGCTGTTGGAGTACAAGATCTTTTAAACTCTCCACGAGAATGGCTTTTTCCTGGGCAGAAGATTGATTAAAATACTCATTAAATTGTATAATAATAAATTTAGTCAAGATTATTTTCATAGATCTAATACATGACTATATTTTATAATATATATATAATTTTTATTATAATACAATCATGATTCATTTATTTTCAATCATAATTATCTTCAGCATAATATTACTAATATTACCTAACATAAATAACAAAATGCGTTTTTATTCAAAAAGCGCTTGCAATGTTTATGTTATTTGTGTAAAATAAATAATCTATTTTAAATCAATTCAAATATTAACTCGTAAAAAAAATAGATATTGCAATATTTAATTATATTCTAGACTAAGTAGATGTTATTGATCTTAATTTATTCTGATGCAGAATTTATTAATATTGTTAATCATGCGATGATATTGAAAAATCTTTAATTACAATCTTTTTCAAAAAAGATATGATATCAATTCTAGTGTCAATAAGTATTAGTCTAATACTCTATTAAAATAATAGACATAAATATATTTTATTTCATTTAATAATTCATTATTCCTGAAAATATATATCTTAATAGTAAAGTTCGATGACGGTAAATAATTAACATTTTTAATATATAATGAAGATTAAACTTATAATATATTTATATTTTGAAAATGTATTCATAGATTATATAATACTTTTCTATTACATAGAAAAGTAAACCCACGAATAGTCATTATGATGTTTTTATTTAAATTTTTTTACTTTTTTTTATAATCAATAATGTTTTTTCTCTTTAACTAATCTAAATTTACTGACTTCAAGGTTTAAAAAATACATTGATCATATAAAGTTTGTTGAATTTAATTTTCTTAAAGATTAAACATGTTCCATCATATATAGTATCTGAAAATGCGTGATGTATATAACTACAATCTTTTAATAGTGTATTTATATTTTTTGAAGTTTATTATCTTTCTATGCATCTTATTAAAGTTAGTATAATATACCGTATTGATTGTAAATTCAAAATCTTGCAATTAATTAAATATTTTTATTTGAAATTAAAATTAGATATGTGATAAGAAGTATCTCCGTATAAGAAATTTAGGTGTTTTATGCATTTAAAAAATCAATTCGCAATTTGTATTAGTAAATACTCAGAGGTAGTTTTAGAAAAAGCATACCTTATTTAAACTTTAAAAATAAAAGACGCGAGAAATAAAACCATATTTCCTTAAATCTTTTAAATATCTTGTCGAGGTTTTTTTATTAATGATAATAGAAATTTAAATACTATTATGTTGTTATTATTTATTGCATAATTAATTAACATGAATACAGCTTCTAAAAAAAGTTGTGCTATGAATATTAATATTTCATATTCAATTATATATTATAGTTTATCATAATCAATGCTATATAATTATTTATGAGTATATATTAGTTATTAAGAATAAAAATATATTTTAAATAATATATATGACATGCTTGGCACAATTCTTGAGAGTATGAAATTTAATACATTGCATACTTGTAATTTAATTTTTACGCATTAGGTCAATGTATGTAAAAAATACTGAGAAGTATAAATGTGTCAATATCTATTTTTAGGTTTTAAACCTGATATTTATTATTTTATGTTGCGTAAACAAGTGAAGAGGTTTTAAGTGTTCTAATCTTTCGTTTCACTACTGCTAAGCTACTAGTTTATCAATATCATAAAATATAATAAACAGTGATGATTGATATATGTTTGATAAAACTAACATACTAACTCTATAAAATTTATTTTAGGTAGGAAGAATCTGTGAAGATTATTATCTTAGGTGCTGGGCAGGTTGGTGGTACACTTGCTAAAAATTTAGTTTATGAAAACAATGATATTACTATAGTGGATACCAATACAGATCGTTTAAGACAATTACAAGATCAATTTGATTTACGTGTTGTTAATGGATATGCTTCATATCCTTGTGTCTTAAGAGATGCTGGAGCTGAAAATGCTGATATGCTGGTTGCAGTGACTAACTCTGACGAAACTAACATGATTGCATGTCAAATAGCGTACAGTCTTTTCAATACACCAAATAAAATTGCACGTATTAGGGCAACAGAATATCTGCGTGAAACAGAAAAATTATTTTTTCCGGAACAAATTTCAATAGACTATTTGATATCACCAGAACAACTCGTTATTGATTATATTTATAAATTAATTCAATACCCTGGAGCATTGCAAGTTGTTAATTTTTCAGAAGGAAAAGTAAGCATCGTTTCTGTCATAGCGTACTACGGTGGGTCTTTAGTAGGTCATGCATTATCTAATTTATGTAAAGATATGCCACATATCAATGCAAGAGTAATAGCAATATTTCGACAAGATAAACCTATTCGTCCTAAGGATTCTACTATTATTGAAGCGGGAGATGAAGTTTTTTTTATTGTTTTAACTCAGTATATTCGTGTGGTTATAAGTGAATTACAGCAACTTGAAACACCATATAAGCGTATTATGATTGTTGGTGGAGGTAATGTTGGAGCGGGTTTATCAAAAGCAATAGAAAAAGATTATAATATTAAGCTGATCGAGAGAAATCAAAAACGTGCAGCAGAATTAGCTGAATTTCTATATGATACTATTGTTTTTTATGGGGATGCGTCAGATCAAGATTTGCTTAAAGAAGAACATATTGAACAGATGGATGTATTTATCGCTCTCACAAATGATGATGAAGCTAATATTATGTCTTCTATGCTTGCTAAAAAAATGGGCGCTAAAAAAGTTATGGTACTAATTCAACGTTCTGCTTATATTGAATTAGTACAAAATGGAGTTATTGATATTATTATTTCTCCACAACAAGCAACCATCTCAGCTTTATTAAGTCATGTTAGAAAAGCAGATATTGTTAGCGTATTTTTATTAAGAAGAGGAGGTTCTGAAGCAATTGAAGTTATTGCTCATGGAGATAAATATACATCTAAAGTTGTGAATAAGAAGATTTCAGAAATTAAACTTCCACCAGGCACGGTGATTGGTTCAATCATACGGGACGAAAAAATATTTATTGCTGGTGATCATCATGTTATTGAACAAGGTGATCATGTAATTATATTTATTACAGATAAAAAGTATGTGCCAGATGTAGAAAAGTTATTTCAACCAAGTTTGTTTTTTACAAAAAAATAAATAACAGGAATGTATTTTTTATTGTTAGTTATTCTAGACAATTTAACTGATAATTTCATGTGTATATATTTTTCATAAAACTTCTCTTTCTAAAAGATTTATATGTTGTTAAAAAACAACACTATACAGTTTTTATAAAAACGTTTTAAATATGGATGCGGATTTTATTATCAGCTTTGTATTTAGTAAAGAGAGTTTCGTAGTTAGTGTCTAATATTAGCATATTTCTGATTAAAGTGTTAATTATTAAGTGAATCTTAAATAATTTACTTTTATTTTAATGGTCTAATTTTTAATTTTTTAAAAGTAATTATTTTATTAACATTTTTGAAATGAAATATCCTATAATAATCACATTTATTAAAAGTGTTTTTATATTTTAAACTATTGTTTTTAAAAATTGAAGATTGCATTTACCTCTAAGTAAATATGTAAGAGTGCTATATTTACTGTTGAAGTTTTTTATAAAGAGGCTGTTAGTAATAATTTATCTAATTTTTTCTAAAAAACTATTGTATATTTTATATGAACTTTTAGAAAAGTAGCCGTTGATTTTTATAAATTTTTTAAAAAAATTACAAACAAATAGTTATAGAAATATCTTTAAAACACCTATGTAGCTCATACAAAATACTGTTATTATAGTAATATCTTTCAAATTATTTATGTTTATTTTATACTATAGCATTAAGTTTGAAAATAATAAACCTCATTATGTTCATAATGATCTATCAAGATCAGTGGTTAAATATACCTCTAGATGATTAAAAATCTTATTAAATTTGATAGCATGTTAAAAACTATTATATACTAGCTTTCAGTTTGTTAATTTTACATTTATTATTTTTTCGTAGAAAAAACTGAATAGTTTTTAAGATTTATGTTTTTTGTTTAAGTTTTTTATTTAGAATAACTACACTATGATTTGATGTTTTCATGATAGAAAATTTTTCTAGTTAATGATGTTTTATGTACTATACTATATTTTTTCTGTGTTGTTTCATTTATTACTTCTCATCATTAAATAACTGTTCTAATTATAATATTTTATATTTTATATTTTATATTTTATATTATTGCTTTAATTGATAAAAAATAGGGACTTAGATGTATTAAGATAATATAATTGAAAAATTTTTAGTTAGTTGAAAATTGTTAAGGATTATGCTTAATTTTTAGTGGTGTGAGCATTGTCTTTGAAACTTTTTGTGGACTACGATAATAATAAATATACTTTAATATTCATGATTAATTCCATTAATTGTTAAGAGACATTTTCAGCTATTTTGATTTTGCCTAACTATATTAAGATAGTTTAATTACTGTATCTGTCATAGTAGAGTTATACTCAAGATACGAGTATGAAAGTATTTTTGATTGTGTTGGGGCTGTAAAATTTCCTTTAGGAATTTCATAATTTTTTATGAAAAAAGTACTTAACTTTATGTAAATATACTTACTTAATTAAAATTTAATATTGTTTTTTAGTATTAAGATATTTCCAGTTTAAGAGTTTATCATTTAATTTGATAGAATATTTGATAATATATTCGTCATTGCAGACTTTTCAGATATGTAGAATGATAAAATGAATCTTTCATTAATTTTCTTTCTTGTTCAGATTACACTAAAAGTGTATCAGTGTAAAATATTGTCATACTTTAAAAATGATAAGTTAATATCAAGCATAATATTTTTATTTTTTTAAGGTTTTATTATTGTATTTATGTTTAACATTTTATCTTAATGAGAGCTAATAAATTTGAAATTTAGCAGAATCAATCGTTTTATTAAATAATGTAAATTGTTTTTTTTAGTCTCTATAATAGAGTTAAATCTATTAATATCTAAAAAATAAACTGGAAATATAATAAATCTTCTTATATAAAATGCACAAGTATTTATAAGCAAATTCATTATAAATACATTTAAGAGAATGTGTAAAATATTATTAATGAATTTGCATATATTAATATAAAATATAAATGAAATAAATAGTGGTTGTATCTATCCATATAAGAGATATGCAATTAATTTAGTATATTATTGAAATTTTTCAGATTATTGAATATACCTGCTAAATGTACTTTAATATAAATATAATCACTTAAGAATATAATTCATTACTATTATTATGTGATATTAATATAATTATTTTTTGTAGTAATTTATATTGGTATTTTACTAATAGCAGATATTATCAAGAGAATATAAATATAAATGTAAAAATTTCTAAAATTAATTAAATTATTAGTTTTTGTACAATCATATGCGTTTAGTATGATATTTTTGAAATATATATTTTTTTCGAGAGCAAGAAAGATTATTAATTGTACGAAAAAACTATAATAAAATGAAGTTCATCAAGTAGTTGCGTTGTATATAATAATTTTCCTCATAATTATATTTAGTTATTTATTGATAATGGCAATAGTGACAATTTATGTCAGATAATAAGCTTGACTAAAAATAGCTGAAATTACGTAGGGAAATTTCAGAGTGATGCTAGAACATAGGGATATTAATTGATATATCTGTATTTTTAACTAAAAACTATTTTGGTATGTTTATGAATTATTTTTAATGAAGTAGTTGAAATGATTTATTTTTAATAGAAAAATTCCCTAGAATTAATAAGAATTTTATTAAATAGAATATTTTATTGTTTATTACATATTAATAATTTGTTATTATCTAAATGTTTTAGTATGGTAATTAAGAGCACTAATACTGATGATTTAATAATGTTTTTGTGAAAATTATATTAATTCCTATTATAATTTTTATTATTTATCTAGTAAATGATTTAAAAGAATATTACACTATATCCTAAATGAGTTTCTTTGCAGTTCTGCATTAATTAATTTGAATAAATTTAGCTGAAAGATTATTTTTTTTGACCTTATTAGTTCAAACAGTATAGAATACAACTTAAATATTTATTATAATATATTTTTATATTGGAAATCTTTTATTTTCAAGAAAAGTTTTTTATAAACTGTATTTTATATTAGAAATTTTTTGTGAATTTATTATTATATTTTCTTAGTAGCTTGAATGATTGATGATAAGAGTGTTGTCATTATATCTTTAACTTCTATTCTAGAAAATTGAGCTTTATTTTGACGGTTTTAATTTTAAAATACATGATGATTTTTCTAAGAAAAATTAGTAGACAGTACATGTCATTGGTAAAGATTTTGGGGATATCAAAGAAGTAGATAAAAGAACTTATATATACTTATTCTACCTGTATTATATATGTTAAATTATCAAGTGTAATAGCTTAATACGTTTTCAATATTTCTTATTGTATATAATTCGTTTAAATGTTCTTATATAGATAAGAGCAATGACAATTATTGTAGTTAATAAAGATAATCAATAACTCTAAAAATATAATTAGAGTAATCAACTCTTTTCTATTTTAAACTTAACAATACGATAAGAGTAAACTGTAACATCTTAGCAGTTATTTACACTTATAAAAAAATAAAATTAAACATATCTATATTAGTAGTTAATTCAACATGCAGTAGAAGATGTCAAAGATACAGTTTTTTATTTTTTAATAGAATTAGTATTTAGAATATCTCTTTTTATATCTTTTTATTCCAATAATAGTAAAGAAAATATCTATAATTGTTTACTTCACTAGTAAAAAAATTTTACAGTGTCTTTAGATATCCGATATGTATTAAAAGTGCAATATCATTATTTAAAATGTCATGAAGTGATTTATACAAGCGTTATTCTACCAAAAAATTACATATGTATAACTTAGCAAGTAATTATTTATAATAAAATTATGTCAAGAGTTTTCTTTGATCAATGTCTTTCTATAATAAGCTAGTTCAGAAATAGATTCTTGAATATCATTTAATGCTTGATGAGTATTTTTTTTTGTATAACCTGCTAAAATTTCTGGTTTCCAGAGACGCGCCAGTTCTTTTAGCGTACTCACATCTAAATAACGATAGTGGAAATAACTTTCTAGCTCAGGCATATAACGAAATAGAAAACGACGATCTTGAGCAATACTATTACCACACATAGGTGAAGTGCCTTGTATTACCCATTTTCTTAAAAATTTAATTGTTTCCAGTTCAGCATCTCGAACACTAAACGTGCTGTTTTGGATGCGCTTAACGAGGCCGCTAGATATATGAGTGTTAATATTCCAAGCGTTCATTAATTCTAATTGTTTTGTTGTTGTATGAATAGCAATTACGGGTCCTTGCGCTAAAATATTTAGTTGACTGTTTGTGACTATTGTTGCAATTTCAATGATACGGTCAAGATCAGGATCAAGGCCTGTCATTTCTAAATCAATCCATATTAAATGATTTTTATTTTTTTTCATTATATATCTTAATTTCATCTAGTAGAGTTTATGTATAATAAAGAATTTAAATTATTTACGCGATCGAATAAAGTTAGAAAAATTAATTTAACAAGCAATGTAAAGAGATATCAAGTTTCTAAGAAGAAAGTCTTCGCAAGCTAATATTTTCGTATTTAAGATAATTAAAAGAAACGCCTAGAAAAAGACGTCACTAATGTGAATAATAGGGCTGTCAGATGAAGTGAATTAAGATGTAGCAATTCTCAGTTCGTTAGTATGCTGTTAATATCAAAACTCATGATGAAACTTTATAACATTTTGGTCTACATAGGTCACTTTCTTTATTGTTATGGGAGCTAATTTTGTTTAGATCCAAATAATAAAAATCTACACTAGTCTTAAGATCAAGAGTCATTGTGAAGATTATTAATGAATACTATCACATGCTCATGTGTTCTGATTATTACAGTAGATCAACACCTATTATTTTTAATGTAGATCAGATAGTGAGTGTTTCTGCTGTTGTATTTACACTTTCAGTTAATATTATTGATTGTTATTTAGTGACTTGTGAAAATTTAGATGTGAGATTAATTATTATACGAGATCACATGAATTTATTAGATGCAGAAAACGATAATGAGGTTAGTAAATTACTAATTATTTACAGGAATTTTGTTTAAAAACTTTTAAAGTATTTAGTTATATTTATTAAGACATGAAAATATTTACTAATATTGTCATCGAGAAAATATCAATTTTTATAGGTTCACGAAGGTGTTCTTAAATCTCGTTTATTAACTGTATTATTATTTAATAGCGAATAAACTATTTTCATTAATAAGATCTCTATCTATTTTGTTCTTGGTTGATACATTACAACGATCATAAGGTTATATTATCTTTCTTTTTATAGAGATAATCTGATTAACATCCTTAGTTTTTTGTGAGTGCGGTTTATGGCATATTTTTGTAAAGGAAGTAATAAAAGTTTTGTTGAATTTAAAAAATACTTAGGCGTCTCTCTATTTCGAAATCAGAAATATTTAAATATTCTAGACTATTTTTATGTAAAGCTATTAATGAAAAATAATTGTTAAATTATGATTTGAAAAATCTCATCGTGTTTTAAGCAGAATGGCAGAAGTTAAGTCATGTAGTAATTTAGTAAAAAAGATATTAATCTGATTAAGAAGAACTTGTCAATATAGTAGCACTTACGTTTGTTTATATTATTTCAAAAGATAAAATTTTAATACTATTAAAACAAAATACTCTATTTTAAATAGCACATATATAAAGTTTTCGTTAATTGATCTGGATCAATTTGAGGTTCATATGCTAGAAAAAATTAAAATACGTTTACAATGTCTTCTACCTAAGCAAAGCGTGACTATACTAGCTGGTTGGTTTTCTGATAAAAATGCAGGGTTTATCACTTTATGGATAATAAGGCTTTTTGTAAAAGTTTACAAAGTGAATATGAATGAAGCTAAAAAAAATAAATTCACTGATTATCAAACATTTAATGATTTTTTTGTTCGTTCGTTACAAGATGACGCACGACCAGTTGTGACAGAAAGACATCAATTAGCTCAACCTGCTGATGGAATAGTTAGCCAACTTGGCTCTATTCAAAATAATCAGATTTTTCAAGCAAAAAATTATTATTACACGCTTGAAGCTTTGTTAGCCGGTAACTATTTATTAGCAGATAAATTCCGATATGGTAAATTTATTACAACTTATTTATCACCACGTGATTATCATCGTGTTCATATGCCATATGATGGTTTGTTAAATGAAATGATTTATGTTCCAGGTGATTTGTTTTCTGTAAGCTCAAGGATGGTGGCTACTATTCCTAACTTATTTGCACGTAACGAGCGCTTGATCTGTGTGTTTAAAACTGGGATTGGATTAATAATACAAATTTTAGTTGGTGCTACAATTGTAGGTAGTATTGAAACTGTTTGGAGTGGAACTATCAATGTTCAACGTAAAGGGGTATTTAAATGTTGGTTATATTCAGATAAAGCGACAGAAAAAGCTATCTTTTTAAAAAAAGGCGAAGAGATGGGACGTTTTAAATTAGGATCAACTGTTATTAATTTATTTGAATATAACACTATTCGTTTTAATTCGCTGTTGCTTCCTGGTTGCGCTACCCGTATGGGTGCGTTACTAGCCGAAACTTTAGAAAATAACTAACTTGTTAATATTGTTAGTTAATAATCTATTATTTCAATTAATATTAGTGTTATTTAGTTTAAACGATAAAGCGATTTAGATAATGTTTTGCATGATTTGACACAAGCCTTGCATGTATTTATATGATTACTCATCATGCAGCTGTAGGTATTATAGGATATAAATTTTAATTAATTAGTTGAAGGAGTTTTTGACTGTGCATTTGATTATCAGTGTTTTTTTTATTGTGTTACTTTCCTGTCCAGTTATTGCAGCACCGAATATCATACAGCATGATACAAAGATTAAACAGGAATTCACTCAACTGGATTTTAGTAAGCATTCAAAACATATTGAAATCATGAAAACGCTACAAGGTGCAATAAATTGGATCAATGAGGCAAATCAATCTGATTCTAAAGCAAAATCATATCAGGATTTAATTGATAAATTTCCAAATACTATTAAAGAGCTTAGACAGATTTTATTCATTGAAAATATTAAGCCTATTAATATCTCAAAAAATATCAGTTTAGCAGAGCTTGAACAAAAAATTATTGAACTGAGTTATCAACTACTTGAACAAGGTCGAAAAATACAAAAAGAACAAAATACGTTGCGTGATATTGGTGAGTTGGTACATGCTTTACCAAAACAATTATCTGAAGCACGTCGGCTTCTTGCAGAAGCCACTTTTCGTTATCAATCATTAAAACTTTTACCAACTCCTTTATCAGAAGCCCAGGCAACATTAGCACAATCCGAAATTAGTGCTCGAAAATCTAGTGTTAATGAGTTTGAATTAGCGCAGTTATCCGCACATCATCGTCAAGAAATTTCTCGTATTATGTTAGAAATTTATAAAAAACGCTATAGCTATTTTGAGCTTTCATTACAGAAGTTACATAAGATTCAAAATACTTTCAGACAAAAAAAATCAGCATTAGAATTAGCAAATACAGAAATTATAGCTGAGGAAGCGGAGTTAACACCGTTTCTCAAAGAGCAAATTAACATTAACCATAAACTTTCACAGGCACTGACGGATCAAACAATACGAATCAGTATGATTAGTGCACGCCAGACTGAAATTTCTGAAAACATACAAAATGCTCGACAAGCTCTCACCACAATTCATGATCAAGCTCAATGGTTAGTTGGTTCAAGCACGTTAAGAGAGGCATTACGCACGCAATTATCACATTTACCAGAAATACAAAAAAAACAAGAATTTATAATTAGCATGTCAGATTTACGTGTCCAACGACTTAATTATGAAGATATGTTGGAACGGGTATCTAAAATAAATATGACTACTGAAGGGATTAAAAATAATTTAAACTTAACACAAGCTCAGCTGTATGCTTCATTAATTAAAACACGTAAAGATCTTCTTGCATCATTAATTTTAGGACTTGATACAGCAATGCTGGAGCTAATGAAACTTAATGTCGCAGTAAGCCAACTTATTGATGTTTTAAAAGATGTTAAAGATGCTTCACATCGATATTTATTTTGGGTAGCTGATGTCCCGCCATTTAGCATGGATTATCCTGTTAAATTAATTTCTGATATTATTAAGTTACTTTCTTTGGATACCTTATCACAACTAACAGATGCGCTCGAAGTGATGGTAAATACCCAAAATACTTTATTATTTTTACTAGGGTCTATCATATTAGTCATCTTTAGCATTAGTACACGAAAAAATTATCAAGATTTTCTTGATCGCGCTAGTGTACGTATAGGTAAAGTGACAAAAGATCATTTTTATCTTACTGTGCGTACAATTTTTTGGTCAAGTATGATTGCATTACCATTACCTATGATGTGGTCTGCTATTGGTTATGGTTTACAAAATGCATGGAAATTTCCAATGGCTACAGCAATTGGTTATGGGGTAACTGCGACGACCCCTGTATTGTGGATGTTAATGATCAGTGAAGCGTTCTCACGACCAACAGGATTATTTATTGTGCATTTTGGTTGGAATAAAGAGTCTATTGATAGAGCAATGCGTTACTATCGTCTTGCTATTTTTGTTATCATGCCACTAATGATATCACTTATTACGTTTGAATATTACAGTGACAGGGAGTTTGCCGAAACAATAGGTCGGTTTTGTTTCCTCTTGCTTTGTTTGTCTCTTAGTGTAATGACTAATAACTTAAGATTAACTGGTCTTCAAATTTATTTAGATAGATATGGTTCTGGAGATAATATAATTAATAAAGCTTTATGGTGGATGTTGATTATTGCCCCTATTATTGCTTCATTTTTTTCTTTATGTGGTTACTTCACAACATCACAGGTATTACTAGCACGTTTAGAAATTTCAGTTGCAATCTGGTTTTTATTGTTAATTATATATCATATCATCCGGCGTTGGATGTCTATGCAACGCCGTAAACTTGCTTTTGAGCGAGCTAAACAACGCCGTGCTGATATATTAGCACAAAGGGCAAAAGGAGAGGATGATTTTCAGTCCACTATTTCTAGTGGAGAAGGTTTAATTGATATTGAAGAGCAAGTAATTGACCTTGATACTATCAGTGAACAATCCATAGGACTCGTCCGTTCTATTCTTACAATGATTGCATTAGTCTCATTAATTTGGGTATGGTCTGAACTACACACTGCTTTTTCATTCTTAGAAAATATTTGTTTATGGAATGTTACTTCAACGATCAATGGTGTTAATACTGTTCAGTCGATTACTATTGGCTCTATTTTTATTGCTGTATTAATTATTATCATTACTACACAACTCGTTCGTAATTTTCCTGCATTACTTGAATTAGCCGTATTACAACATTTGGAGTTAACACCAGGTACAGGTTATGCAATTAGCACGCTCACTAAGTATTCGATTACTATTATTGGTATTATTGTTGGTTTTTCTATGCTTGGTATCGATTGGTTTAAATTACAATGGTTAATTGCCGCCATGGGCGTTGGATTAGGTTTTGGTTTACAAGAAATATTTGCTAATATTATCTCAGGTTTAATGATTTTATTTGAAAAACCAATTCGTATTGGAGATACTGTTACTATACGAAATTTGACAGGTAGTATTACCAAAATTAATACGCGTGCAACAACGTTAACAGATTGGGATAGAAAAGAAATTATTGTTCCAAATAAAGCTTTTATCACTGAACAATTTATTAACTGGTCTTTGTCAGATACTATTACACGTATTGTCATAACCATTCCTGTTTCAGTAGATGCGGATAGTCACTTAGTTTCTTCAATTATTTTAACAGCAGCTCAGAGTTCAATAATGATAGTGGCTAGTCCAAACCCAGAAGTTTATTTAGTTGATTTACAACAAGGTATTCAAATCTTTGAGTTACGAGTTTTCGTTTCTGAAATGGGGCATCGATTACCAGCACGTCATGAAATTCACCAAAATATACTTTCTGCTTTTGCAGAAAACAATATTCAGTTGCCATTCCCACCATTTCAAGCACGTGTAAATATATGTAGTGATGCTTTAGAAAATATGATTAATAATTCATTAAACTCTAATTCTAGTCGTAAATCAGGAGAGATTTAACTGTTAACATCAGTGATAAAATGTTTTTTATTTATTATGTTATTATAATATTTATCGTGGTGTAACACATTTTTTCTAATAATTAAAAAATTATATCATTGCATGATATGTAGATAAACTAGAAAGAATTCATTTGATTTTTTTGATCTCAATAGTAATTTATTGTGATAATTATTTTATTACTTATACTTTATGAGTATTTATTATATTATAAATGTATTTTTATCTTTTATTTTTCTATTCGTTATAATAACAGCATTTCAATTAAATTTATGTTAAAATAAGAATATAATTGTTTCTGTGATGTATTTTATGTTTGTTATGTTTTTTTTAATTTGATAGCATATAAATTTATTACTTCTGATTTATTTAGTTGTTTTATAATTTAATCTGTAATTTTGTTTAGTAGTAGTGTTATGATTTTTTAATCATTATTTCTTGATATAATTACGAAGATAAAATTCAATGGATCGTGGAATTTTATCTTGATAATTTTAGATAGTTTATCACATGATAATACGGTTTTTTTATGATTTGAACTCATATGAAAATTAATAGAATATATTTGGTTAATATTGCACTTAGTAATCATGTTATTGCTTGTGATACGGTTCTAAAATAATATCTAGATTTTGTGACATTTTGTAAGGTTATGCAGTATAATTATATGGATAATCATATTCAGTCATGCATAATAATCAAATTATTTTTTAGCTTATGTGTAGTAGAGTATTACTTGATCTTACAAGTCAGGTTATACTAGATTTATTGATATATATTTATAGCACTTAATTAGAAGTAAACTTTTATGTTATTTTGATCTCAATATTAACAAAACACTTTCAGTCGGTGTAGAATTTTATAGAAATCTGTTGTATTTAAAGTAGTTTTATCTAAAATTATTTGGTTTTATTTTTTTGTAGGGAAATAACGTAACTGGATTAATGCTTAGTTCATATAAAATGGATATTTTTTAGTATATTCAATAATATTAAAAAATATAATAAAACAAACAAAATTTAACAATAACGGTAAATGCATTTTTTATTCTAAAAAACCTACACACTAAAACATAAAGATTGAGAGGTTATGTATAATTTTTATTATTTATATATTTATAGGAATTAAAATAGCTTAAAGTTATGATATTAGTTGAGAAAGATTTTACATACATTGCAAAATTTGTCTTAAAATAATCATATATAAATTATTTAACGATTATCAAGAAGATATTTTTAGCGTTATACTAATTTATTACAATGCAAATAGTTGTATTTAATTAATACTGATATTACTTAAAATATTATAAACATAATTTAATTTGCTATTTTATTATCAAGAATATAGTATTTCCTATTATTCTCGCATAAAATAGACAATTAAAATATTTTTGTATAGCTTTTATTCTATATAACTGTTTATTTAGTTAAATTATACTTCTTCAGTAAAATACGATTGTATGATTTTTATTATTAATTAATATGTTCTATGTGAGGTGATATTTTATTAATAATTTTATTTCATTTTAGAATAACATAATTTTATCTAAAATTTTAAGAATATTTTTGTTTTATTCTTTTATTTAATAATGATATAATTTATAAATTTTTATTTTTTAATATTTTTTAACTTTCTATAATGCTTGACTTATTTATATTATATTTATTATTATTTTAAGACAGTTTACTAAAAGATAGTCATATATATAGAATTGTTACTATCATTTACGAATACACTTTATATATACATTAGTATCTCGTTATTTTTAAAAGTAAATGAACTGTAAGAGAGATATAGAATATTTTTTATAATTAAATAAAGGTTTTAGAAATAACTAGTTAAAACTTTTCTAGAATTGTTTAATTAGTGAAATAGCACCAAGCTTCTATAATTTCTTTTTCTGAGTGTTATGTATTGTAATTATGCCTGCACCAGTTAATGTGTGTATTGTTCATAAAAAAGTTATATAATAATTATTAAATAGATTATGTTATTCCAATAAGAATCAAAACAAAATATTGCATCTATATTGTTTAGTTAATACTGTTCAAAAAAATCACAGATAGCATTAAGAGCTATTTCTCTTAATGCATTTACTTCAAACATATCTTTCATGATGAGCTCCTTCAATAAGGATGCATAATTCTCTTTCTATTTTTGATTTCTGTCTATTATGACAAAAAGCTTTCAGTTTTCGATTACTAATAACTTTTTCCTTACCTGCTTCTAATAGTAGGAGAGGTATATCAATTTCTCCCGCTTTTTCAATTAATTCATTACCGATTGCAAAACTTTCTCGAAGCCAATGATACGTGCGTCCACCAAGACGTAATTCAGGATAATCTATATAATAGCCGTAGATAATGCCGATAACGTTTTTGACTATGTGTGAGTCCATTAATGAGATAAGGTAATGGTTGCCATTTTCCCGTTGAAGCAGCATAATTATTTCGTATGCTTTTTCGTAATTCAGCTCTTTCAATAATAAAGCTTGCAAGCCAACGTGGCATAGGTAAATTAATTCCAATCATTGGTGCAGAAAGTACTGCTGCGTCAAAAGTTACTTTATCACGTAGTAAATACCCTCTTAGGATTGAACATCCCATTGAGTGTGCTAATGCATAGAATTTAAAATAATATCGACATTGCATACTAAGTTCAAGAAATTGTGTAAAGTCATCAATATAATCGGTATATTTTCAATATGCCTTTTTTTGAGGATCACTTAACACACGTCCTGATCGTCCTTGTCCTCTATGATCAATAACAACAACGTCGAAATTAAGATGATAAAAATCATAAGCGACTTCAAGATATTTTACATAACTTTCACTACGTCCAGGAGAAATAACAATTACTTTCTCATGTTGAGAGTTGAGAAATTGTACATAACGGATAGGTATATTATCAATTCCTAAAAATTTAGTTTCTTCTCGTTGTTTCCAAAAGTATGAAAGCGGTCCGTTGGCAAACGTAGAAAATTGTATTTCACGATTGAGCCAACTTTTTTTTAGCCTTTTAGGAGTCATTAGATTTATTCTCTTGTCATAACGTAAGCGTCATAATCATTCTCAGATTAATGTGATAAAGTCATTATGACAACCTTCGAGATTTACGCTATTTCAGATTTTGATAACAATGTTTTCCTAAAAATTTAGTAATCTGTAGTTATCTTAATAATTGTATTACATCTTCAAGATATGAAATACAAAAGCGTTGTCTATACCTATCATATACTTCCGTAATGTTCATTATTTTAAAAATACTGTCTTTGCATAATCGTATAATATATTTTATGTCATTACTTAGGTTTGCATCATTAAACTACAAAGAATAGTGATTTTAGTGCAGCTGTTTCTCTTTTAAAAGTACAATAGAGCATTCCTGATATGAAACTCTGTATAAAGATGAAATTTTTTACTGATTTTTCTAAACTTAATGAGTGTAATAGAAGTCTTTTCTTCATTTTTATTCATTTATGCGTTATAATCTCATATATTAATTGTTTTTTAATTGAATTCATATATTAGTCAATTATTTATTCTCTAAAATTTTTAGAATATAACTGATATAATACATTGATTTACTAAATATATATAAAATAATTTTTTTCGATTATGAACTTATTATTTCTTCATTTACATTTCAGAAGATTTTATAATGACTAAAAACATTTATTGCTTTTTATTAAAATTATTAAATAATATAAACGTTAGTTAATTTCATCTTAAGAAAAGTTAAAAACTCATTTTGTTTTATAAAATTCAATATCCTGATGTGTTCTGATTGGAAGAATCAACCTGTACAGGTACGTGACTATAATGTCATCACTATAAATAATATAATTATTTTACTTTTAAAATATATTAAGAATATACAGGTTTGATTTTGAAGTTATTTTTGAATAAAAAAATTCTGCTATTATTGTTAGCGTGATACTATAAAATATTTTTATTTATTTCCTTTCTTATTAGCTTAAACTTATGTAATTTAGAGTTATATTCAAATTAAATTTTATAAATGTCAAATTATTTCTTAAATATTACTACTACTATTGTTATAGTAGTAGTACTAGTAGTAGTATTTTATTTATTTTCAATTTTCATAAGAAAGATAAACTGCTTATTTTACTATGTATTACAGTTACGTATAACGAATGTGAAGTTTAGTACAGTAACTGATTTGCATGATTCAAATGAGGTCAATAAAGTAAGTGAACAATATCTTTATATATAATTTATTAGTGAATATATGTAATACTACAACTAGAATATTAGGCTATATAATATATTTTATCCATTGATAGAAAATTTAATTTTAATTGTTCGTTGCGTAATGCTATTCAGGTAGATGTTTTACTATTGATTTAAAAAGAAGAAAATGAGTTATTAATATTACATTTACTTAACTAAGTTTTCAAATATTCTCCAAAAAAAATATTTATTCAATTTATCGGTAATAAAAAGAATAGTCATTTTTTATTAACATTAACGTAATTTTTGTTAAATATACCAAATGCAACTTGCTAGTAATAGAAGTAGTTTTTTTGTATTTTTTATATTATTTAATATCTATATTTATTATATTTTGTAGAATTTTTGAATGTTTCTAACTAAGTATTTTTCTTGTTTATAAATATGAGCAAGCGTAAAGTAAACTAAACTATAAACAAATGAGAAATAATCATCAATTTTTATTAAAAGTTTGCTACATTTAAAAATAATTCTTAAGAGAAATCGGTCTCTTTTGATAGTTAAATTTTAAATTTATCTTTTCTGGAATTTATCTTTTTAATAGCTTCATGTATTATAACATATTACTAAAGCACAATATTAATGTTATCATAACGATGATTACTAAGAAATTTCTTTAGTGTCAATGCAATATGTATTATGTTATTATTGAATTAGCGCTAAATTTTTTAGTGCATGAAAGTATCTTGAGCATGAATAAAATATAGATTTGACTAACTTAATGTATAATAATTTATACTGATCAATTTGTAAAATTAATAGTAATATCTTTTTATTAATTAGGTCATTAGTTTAATGATTTATCTGATGATAAAATATTACATGAAATAATTTATAAGCATTGTCAAATGATATTTTAATCTATGTTCTGTATTGTATTGAAATATAGTTTGACATTACAATGAATATGATCGTCTAGTTGATAACTAGTTTACTACAATTTAGTTGTTAATTCTTTAAGATATATATGTATATATATTTTAAAGAATACTAATATGTATTTTAAAAATAGCATTTACTAGTACGACATGTTAAAATATGTAAATGATTTATCTTATTTGATATTACATACTAAATATGAGAAAAATAGAAGATTTTTTACTGTAGTGTGATGAATAATTTTTGAAAAGTGTAAGATTTGTTATTTTTTATTTACAAATTATAATAATTCAGGTCATTATTCACCATATGATTTTTATTATTCTTAGTTAAAATATTAAAACAGTTTAGTCATTTTTCGTTTCTCAAGCATGAACTGATTGGTTAATGTATTTTATTCTAAGCCAGAGTAGTCTTAAATTTATTAACCTTTTTATAAAGTATGTAATACATATATCATAAAATCAAAAATTTAATTTTGAAAAACTAGATCTAAAATAAACTGCATTTATAATAGAATTTTATTAGGCCCCTTAGCTCAGTTGGTTAGAGTAGTCGACTCATAATCGAGTGGTCGCTGGTTCAAGTCCAGCAGGGGCCACCAAATTTATTAAAGTCTTAAAATAAAGTTTTAAAATAATATTTACTTAACATTGAGTAAATAATAGTGCAGATAAGATATCACACTGGTATTAGTTAGCTTATTTTAATTCAAAATAAGCTACCTTAATGTTGTAGTAGATAAATACGATGTTCATTTTTGTATTGTTTAAAATTTATTAATTTTACTATCAACTACCTAGTAGTTTTTATAAATTTTATATTGTATTCAAGGTTTGTAGTAACAGAATCACTGATCATGAGTACGATATAGAAATTTAACTTATGTAATAAGCGACATTAATGACGCGATATATAAAGACATGATCTTTATTTGAAAACAGGAGTAAAGTAGAATTTTAACATTTTATTTTATAAGAGAGATTTTTTTAGGTATCTTTTGTATATAATTAGATGTGTACGATATAGTTTATCTGTTAATTTAATTAGACTTTATGTGATAAAGTTATGATGAAAAATTGAAATGTAAAAGGTAGTTTTTTATTGAAAAAATGGTTTAAAAACAGTAAAATTATTTCTTATTGCATTACGTATTGTAAAGATACATCTAGCAATATAGTTTAACTCTTAATGCTATATCTTATTTATTACTTAATATTTTACTGTAAATAATCTGTACTAAAATAATTAAATATTTATATATAGAATATTTTAAATATACACTTAAAGCCAAATATTTTTACTGTAAAAATTATTCATGATGAATATTATGATTAACTTACGTATTAATTTAATTTGAATCATTCGATTGTATTTTAATATAAACACTCTGAATGTAGTTATATGATAACATATTGAAATTATTCTAAATATTAATTTAGAATAAATTATCTAAATTATATCTTAATATAAAGATATATTTTAATAATGAAGTTTACAATAATAACTTTAGGAGTATTATAATATAATGTCAATAAAGTTGATTTTTAATACTGTAATGAGAAAAATTATACTTTTAAAGCATGATTAGATTTTGTAATTAATTTTAAGGCAATTAATTTTAGTTTAATATATTGCAGATAGGTATTTTAGTATTGTTCCGTTGTTCTTTTTGTATTCGGTTGTATTGTTTTTATATAAATTAATGTGTGTTGAACAACTAAACGTGTAAATCATTATGTTTTTTAGTATCTAATTTTATAATATTTATTATTTTTGTAGAAAAACTCATGATATAATATAATATATTTTTTCTAAAATACTTTGTCTCTTATAAAGACAATCTGTTAATAGATATTGTATGCATGTAAGCTGTTTGTATGCAGATGGTAAGTTATTAATGTGCTTTTAGTTTATAACACTTTTATCGTGACTATAATTTTATAGAATAAATGCGATATTTATTTTAATATATTGTTTAATGATATAGAATTTGTTATTAGGTTTATGTCTGGTTATTATAATATGCATTTGTATTCTTAAGGTTTTTGTGCATTAAATTTTATGAAGAATCTATAAGTTTTGAATTGTTATAAATACGGATCTCGTGCATTATTTTATTTAATATTTTCCAGCATACTTGTATTTCTGTTTGTGACAATTAATGTTTGAACTTTCAAATGATTATATATAAAGACTATTTATAGTAAAGTAACTATGTCCATATCTCACTGAAAATATTTTTTTTGACTATTCGAACGACGGTACATTTTTATTTTTTTGAAAGAACATTAACAAAATAATAATTTTAAAAAAAGTTTTGAATAAAGTTAAAAAATTGTTGCAAAGTGAATAAGTTTTAAAAAATTTAATACAAAAAATAATAAAATAATTGATTTAAAATTTTTAATTTAGCACAAAGAAAAATATTTCTACTATGTTAGTAATGTTTTGTAATTCTTAAGTGTAAATTTATATCAAACACATTGCACTGTAATATTTTCTCATAATTAGATGAATATTCACATGGTATCTCTAAGATAATTCACATAATCTTATAAAAAATCAGTATAAAATATGCATGTAATCATGATTAGTGTGTAGAGAGCAATAACATAATCTTCAAAATAATTAGTTTTTAAATTTACTTAAACGTATTATCTCTCTAAAAATGTACTCTCATTACATAAAATATATAGATTTATTATAGAATTATCGTTTAGTTAAATATACTATTAAATAGTAGTAATTTTAGCATTGAGTTTTAGTTTATTATCTAACTCATATGTATCGAAACATCGTATAGTAAAGATGATTGTTGACAGAAAGTAACCAGTTACTCATGATAAGAATTAAAGATCTTTGATGATAGATTTAGTATAGAAATTCTAATGAACGAAAGAAAATGTTAAAAGTTTATCATGTGTCTACATAAAATTAGTAATAAATTTACAGTTTTTTAATGAATTAAGAAGAGCGTGATAGCAACCAATTTTATATAATTATAAAAGTAAGTTATTATCTAGATCGCTGTGTAGTAAGATGTATAATATTTTAGAGATTGCGTGTATGTATTTCTATTTCAGAAACTATTCATTATAACAAGTGTCATTGTAGTAAAAAATAGAACAATACTAAGTGATATGAGTTAATTATATAATATCAAGAAATGTAAAGCCGAAACGTAAATTAAAACATTAATTATTATTATGATATAATTTAAGTTACTACTTCTTAAGCTGCATTCACCGTGATGAAAATTCTGAATCGTTAGTATTACGCACAGTAATAATATTAAATCTGTAAATGATTTTTATAATGTATGGTTGAAAATAGATTCATACGTGTGATAGTCGGTTAAGTGTCGATACAAAGATCGTTAAATAAAATCTTCCCTCTTTTAAAATACGATTTTCAATTTATCAGATGGTATTTTTTGGATCTGAAATCTTCATAGTGTAGTGATGACGGTTTTATTCGCATGACATTTTTGAGTTCAATGTGATCTTAGATATGGTTAATTAAGGTATTATTATATAATAATTATCTTAGAATATTATATTATTCGTCCAGAAAGCTACGTAAAACTTCTGAGCGGCTTGGGTGACGTAATTTACGTAATGCTTTTGCTTCAATTTGACGAATACGTTCACGAGTAACATCAAATTGCTTACCTACTTCTTCCAACGTATGGTCGGTATTCATATCAATACCAAAACGCATACGCAATACTTTAGCCTCACGTGCAGTTAGACCCGCTAACACCTCATGAGTTGCCGCACGAAGACTCTCTGAAGTTGCTGAATCTAAAGGTAGTTCTAAATTAGAATCTTCAATAAAATCACCAAGATGTGAGTCTTCATCATCACCAATTGGTGTCTCCATTGAAATAGGTTCTTTAGCTATTTTTAATACATTACGTATTTTATCTTCTGGGATTAACATGCGTTCTGCTAATTCTTCTGGTAAAGGTTCACGACCCATTGATTGTAGCATTTGACGAGAAATGCGGTTTAGTTTATTGATAGTTTCAATCATATGTACTGGTATACGGATAGTGCGAGCCTGATCTGCAATGGAGCGCGTAATAGCTTGACGTATCCACCAAGTTGCATAAGTGGAGAACTTATAACCACGACGATATTCAAATTTATCGACGGCTTTCATTAAACCAATATTACCTTCTTGGATAAGGTCAAGAAATTGCAATCCACGATTAGTGTATTTTTTAGCAATAGAAATAACTAAACGTAAGTTTGCTTCAACCATTTCTTTCTTTGCGCGACGAGCTTTGGCTTCACCGATAGACATGCGACGATTAATATCTTTAACCTGTGCAATGATCAAGCCTGTTTCTTCTTCAATGTGACGTAATTTTTTCAAACAACGAAGAATGTCTTCTTCAACTTCTAGCAGTTTATTAGAATAAAGTTTATTCATTTCTTTAACTGTAGTTAACCATGTGTCATTAGTTTCATTTCCGCTGAATAATGTGATAAAATTTTTCTTTGGTATTTTATACTGTTCAATACAGTATTTCATAATAGTACGTTCTTGTAGACGTACGCGATCCATCATTTCACGCATTTTATTAACTAGATAATCAAATTGTTTGGGTACCAAACGGAACTGTTTAAAAACTGCAGAGAGTTCTGCGATTGCCATAATTGTTTTAGTATCACTTCGACCAAAGCGTTTAATGTGCTGACGAGTTTTTTCATATCGTTCACGTAATTCACTAAATTTTTGACGGGCTAAGTCAGGATCGATGCTGTTATCGTCGTCGTTATTATTATCATCATCATCTTCATTTTCATCATCATCTTTATCTAGCTCTTCTTTTGGAAGCTCTGAACCTATGTGTGTTGCAGTAGGAGCTAACTCCTCTTGAGCATTAGGGTCGACGAAGCCAGTGATTAGGTCAGATAAACGGCTTTCTCCTGCTTCAACTCGCTCATACTGTTCGAGAAGATAAGTAATAGCTTCAGGATACTCCGCAACAGAGCATTGCACTTGGTTAATACCATCCTCAATACGTTTTGCTATATCGATTTCACCTTCACGAGTTAACAGTTCGACTGTTCCCATTTCGCGCATATACATACGTATAGGATCAGTTGTACGACCAATTTCATTTTCAACGGTAGAAAGAACTTGTGCCGCGGCTTCAGCAGCATCTTCGTCTGTATTAGACGTGTTTTCAGCTAGTATTAAATCATCGGAATCAGGTGCTTCTTCCATGACTTGTATGCCCATGTCATTAATCATTTGAATTATATCTGCAATCTGCTCTGAATCAACCATATCTTCTGGCAGATGGTCGTTGACCTCAGTATAAGTTAAGTAACCTTGCTCTTTACCTTTGGTTATGAGTAGCTTAAGCTGAGACTGCGGGTTTTGCTCCATAAGACGGTATCCACACTTTTGAGTATTAGGATTAGTATTGGTTGGTACACAAAAACGACCAACAAAAATATATAAAAGGGATTTCTATGATTATGCTACGCACCTTAAATTTCGTAGTAATTTAAAAGTATTTATCTATATTTAATATACTCTTAAATGTTAAATATTTCGTTATATATCCAAAATAATGTAAGTTATTTTTAGGTATTGAGTAAAGTAGCTTTTAAATATATAATAAATTTCATGATTCATACAGCTTAGCTTATATAAGATTTATCCATGCATACAACTTTCTGTATGAGTGATATAATTATTTTTCATATATGATAGTGTGATCATGCGGACTTCATTGCGTTCTTCAAGGGTCAAACCTTCACTTCTTTCTTTTGCCATTAAATAGTCGAAACGTTTGTCAAGTGCACTATTAAATAAATGGTGTAACGCATCTTTAAAGGTATTTTCTGCGATTTCTTCTATTTCTATATCGTTCCAAATTGCTAGTTTTTCAAGTTGATTCGTAAATTTATGATCACGATATAGCTCAAGTAAATGACCAGTTGTGATATTAGACGTAGACTTGCAAACCATCACTAATTTTTGAAATAGTGAAAGGCCTGGGATTTGGATATGAGAAATACCCTCTAATGAGGGAACTAATTTTGAAAAATTCGGATTTTGTACTAACAAGGAAATTAATATTCGCATTGTAGTAGGTTTTAATTTTGGGGCTTGATAGGTTTCTAATTTAATTGTTTCTCTATTCATCATGGCTAATACATGAGCAAGATCAGGGATACCAATAAAATTTCCTAGCTTTTGAGCCATAGATAAGCGTAGTGTTTCACTGGGTATTTGTTTTATTAAAGGGATAGTGAGTTTACTAAATTTTGCACGCCCTTCTTGTATTTTTAAATCCACTTGAGAAACTAACGAATCAAAAAAAAATTTAGATAAAGTTTGAGCATTATTTATTCGTTTTTCAAATATATCTTTACCTTCTTTACGTACTAAAGTGTCAGGATCTTCGCCATCAGGCAAAAATATAAAACGCACTTGACGACCATCAGTCAAATAAGGAAGGGTAGTTTTCAGCGCTCGCCATGCAGCTTGTTTCCCTGCAAGATCACCGTCATAACAATAAATGATAGTATCTGTTGAACGATAGAGTAATTGAATATGCTGAGAAGTTGTTGAGGTACCTAGTGATGCAACTGTATAAGGGATGCCATATTGAGTAAGTGCTATAACATCTGTATAACCTTCGACGACAAGTAATTTTGCAAGTTTATTATTATTTTTTGTTGCTTCATATAGCCCAAATAACTGGTGACCTTTATGAAAGATATCTGTGTCTGGTGAGTTAAGATATTTAGGTAATACATTCCCTAATGCTCGTCCACCAAATCCGATAACACGGCCACGACGGTCTCGTATAGGGAACATAATACGTTCCCTAAATCGGTCATATACCAGTCCTGCCTTATTAGAAACAAGCATGCCTGCGTTATTTAATTGTTTATAAATGTCGATGTTTATCGAAAACTTTTTCAGCAAATTATCCCACCCTGCAGGAGCAAAACCAATAGAAAAATGTTCAATAATATCTGTAGTTAATTGACGTTGTCTTAAATATTCTTTAGCGTTATTAGCGCTAGGATGACTTAAAGATGTATGGTAATAGCAGTTTATTTTATTCATCAACTGATACAGATTTTGACGTTGATATAGTTGAATTTGTGTTTTAGATTTTTTATGTTCATAAGGAATGTCAAGATTGTAGAAAGAAGATAGTTCTTCAATAGCTTCAATAAAATTAAGTGTATCGTAATTCATTAAGAAATCGATAGCATTACCATGAGCACCACAGCCAAAGCAATAATAAAATTGCCTTTTTTTATTTACCGTAAAAGAAGGAGTTTTTTCGTTATGGAACGGACAGCATGCGTGATAATTTTTACCCTGTTTTTTTAACGGGACTTTTATATCTACTAAATCGACAATGTTAGTTATTGCTAACAAATTATTGATAAATGAACCAGGAATTCGTCCAGCCATAAAGTTTTCGCCTGTTAATAAACTATAGCAGGCCGTACATTCTTTAAGAACGCACGGTTGTAACTACAAAATACTACTTACTCATACCTTAGTTTCGGTAGTTACCGTTTATAATTAATATAAACGAGTATGACGGGCGTTTTGACGAGCTAGTTTTTTAGTATGACGTTTCACAGCAGACGCTTTAGCACGTTTACGTTCAGTTGTTGGTTTTTCATAAAATTCACGACGACGAACTTCAGCTAAGACTCCTGCTTTTTCACAGGACCGCTTAAAACGACGAAGTGCAACATCAAATGGCTCGTTATCACGTACTTTAATTACCGGCATTTGCTTTTCACCTCAATAGAAATCGTGTTGTTATTAGATTTATTTTCATTGAATTTAATTTAAAATAAAAACTAATGATACTTCAATTAGTAGGGGTTTGTAAAGTACTGGATAAACTTGCAACACAAAAATTGTTTATTCATTAATATAATAAATAAAAACAAAGAATATTACGTACTTATGAAACGATTTACACAAAACTCATTATCTTGCAGTAAGAATACACTTTATAACCAGGCGGGTAAGATTTATAGTATTATAAATTATATCATAAGCAAGTTAATTATAATTTTTTATTAGTGTAATAAATAAGGATAATGTTAATGCATGTTTTAGGTATTGAAACATCATGTGATGATACTGGTATTGCAATTTATAATGATAAACTTGGTCTATTAGCTAATCAGGTATATAATCAAATAACAGTTCACAATGACTATGGGGGTATTGTTCCTGAGTTAGCTTCTCGAGAACATATTCAAAAAACTGTTCCTTTAATGCAGGCAGCACTAAAGGAGGCTCATCTAACCAGTTCAGATATTGATGCTGTCGCGTATACGGCTGGACCTGGTTTAGTTGGTTCGCTTATGGTAGGAGCAACATTTGGTTGTTCATTAGCTTTTGCATGGGGGGTGCCAGCTATAGCAGTTAATCATATGGAAGGGCATTTACTTTCTTCGATGCTAGAAGATAAAATACCTGATTTTCCTTTTTTAGCATTATTAGTTTCTGGCGGGCATACTCAATTAATCAGTGTAAAGGGAATTGGTGAATATAAATTATTAGGTGAATCACTTGATGATGCAGTTGGTGAAGCATTTGATAAAATAGCAAAAATGCTTGGATTGTGCTATCCAGGAGGTTCTGCATTGTCACGCATGGCACAGAAAGGAAGAAGAGCTCGTTTTATTTTTCCTCGTCCAATGATAGATCGCCCAGGGTTAGATTTTAGCTTCTCTGGTCTTAAAACTTTTACAGCAAATATAATACGTCAAAATAAAAAGGACGATCAAACTCGATCTGATATTGCGCGTGCATTTGAAGATGCAGTTGTTGATACTTTGATTATTAAATCTCAACGTGCAGTTGAACAAACAGGATTTAAACGCTTAGTGATGGCAGGGGGTGTAAGTGCTAACCGAGCATTGCGTGCTAAGATGGAACAAGTTATGAACAAACTTGGTGGTGAGGTGTTTTATGCACGTCCTGAGTTTTGTGCTGATAATGGTGCAATGATTGCGCTAACAGGGTTAATTCGTTTGAAAAGCGATGTAAACATAGGACTTGGTGTGACAGTGCGGCCACGATGGCCATTGGTAGAGTTGCCTCCGTTAATGGAAGTAAACTCATTTGAAAAAGTTGTTGCTAATATTGCTCAAAAAAATAAATTATAATTTCGCATTAATAAGTTAGTATAAATTTATAATGATCTTGTTATATAGCTCGTAATATTTTAAAACTTATACTAATTCATTATACTGTTTTATAAGAGTGATGTTTAGAGTTATTAACTGTTGTAAAAAGATTGCTGGAGTTATTTTTTATTAATCTCGTGACTTCTGATAACGTTGAGTTATGAATATTTCTATTTTATTGTATGATATTAATAGTGATGTACGATATCTTATGAAAGTCTTCTTTCATGCATCAGTAAGTGTTTTGCGTGTATTATATTTGAAATTATTAATAAATGAGGAGTGTGATTTATTCTGATTGTAAAAAAAAATCTAAAAGTCTATGTATTTTTTGCTAAATAATGCAAAGATATGTCTTTGGATCGTCAAGAACAAGCGTTTTATATTAAAAAGTGTAAAATAAATATATTGATTTGAAAGATTATTTCATAATCTCAGTAATAATATTGATTGTCTAGTTTTATATATGATTGTATGTTGCAGTTTTAAACTTAAAACATTCGTAGTTTAAAGTGTGTGAAGGACAGTACTATAAATTTTATACTTAAACGAACGTTTAGTTTTATTGTTTAGCATTGATTTATTTAAATGACTAAATTTAATTTATTTTCTCTATAAATTAGTAGTATATCATTAATAATGTATTTGTGTATATTCTTTTAGCGTAGTTATATTAAAAAATTTTCTTTTTATAAATATATTAGCAGTGTATGTAAATACATTATAGATCAGTCAATGATAGATAATTCTTTATTGTTTAATAGAAAATAATGCACTGAATTACACGGTTAATGCTATGACATTAAAATTTTTCATGTTTAGTATTCAGTTAAGAATATTTTAATTAGTTTCTGATAATGTGCTTAAAATAAAATTGTTTTTGAATATAAGTTCAAATGTAAGAATGATCATGGCAGAAATATTTAACATAATTAATAAAAATTTTTCTCAGTAAAATACCTTTATAGTAAATGCATTAAATATAAATTATTTTGTGTATTTATCAAATTAGCGCTTTAAATTGACTCAATTTTATGAAGTTTTTATTGAATTAATGAGTAAATAATTAATATGAACTTTGATATACTGCAGTTTTTTATATGAAATTTTTTAGTATAAAGATATGTTCAGTGTATGTACTTTGTTATAATGAAAGATATATAAGCATGCAATGAATAATTTTTATAACTTAAAATCGTTTTTTAACAATTCTTGTTAATGCTTTTCCACTTGTTAAAATACTTTATATGTCTAAAAAAATCATTTGTAGTATATTAGCATAACGGTATCGTTATACAGCTTATCGAATAAGCTTATATAAAGAATAACAATGCATACAAAATACCAGATGATTAGTACAAATATGATCATCTTAAGTTTTAGTAGTTATTAATATAAATCTATTTTTAATAGATATGTGTTTTGTCTAGTCAAGCTAGATTTAAGCATAATAATTATAGAATTTTGCAATGATGCATTGTGACTGATTTTAATTTTTTAAAGATTTTGTATGACACAAGATCTTATTGATAATTTTTTCAAAGGTAATTATTTAACATATTATGTTAAAGTAAAAATTTATAATATTTAAATAAAGTAAAGAATATTTTAATGTATGGAATTGTTATTTCTAGAGTTGAAAAAAATTCTTTTCAGAATCTTAAATATATGTTTTTAGTACAGATTTATATATCAAAAAATTGGTTACTAGTGCAAAATTTTCCTTATGAATGCGTTGAGAGAAAATCTATTACTTATATGAACCTTTTAAACTTTAAAAAATTATTAGAAATATAATCCTGATTTTGTGAGAAGGTATTATAAAATATAATTCTTGCTATCTATATCATTTCATTATTTGAACATAAACGATTACTTTTATAATTTACAGATACAGTTGTTAAAAATGAGGATAGAGTAAAAATTATAGAATTGAGAGAAATACTGTATGAGCTGTTTACCTTAAATTTTTATAAAATTGTAATAATGACAGGAATGTTACGGATAAAAAGTAATTTGATATCTTATTTTTCTGAATCAAAAGTCATGTGTTTTGTCTACAAGTTACATTTTTTTTGATTATTTTCGATGCGAATAATAATGTTTTGGGATGCTGCATTGTTATTGAGAAAAATCGTTAAGATGCAAATGCAAGATATTTTATATTGTTCATGCAATCTTAAATATTGAGTTATTGTATTTTAAAAAGTTAGTGAAATCTCACAAAATATTAAAGAATAATGAGAAGTTTAAATACTTTTTTTAATGTGATGTATCTAGTGTATCTATTCTTTTTATGGTGTAAAAAATGCCAAACAGGATTTAAGGATTTAAAAGTTGTTGACATTGTAATTATTTTATAATATTTATTGATTCAATAAAATAACACAAATAATATAAAGAAAGTTTTATTTAACTTAGAAAACAATAATAAAAAAAATAAATTTTAATTGTGGTTAAAGTGATGATTTATTCATTTTAATTTTGAATGAACTTTCTTCATGACATATCAAAAGAACTTAAAATCAAAATAGATTACCTAATATTGGATAATTAAAATCTATTTCATGTTATAGTAGAAAATATATTATCATAAGTATAATAATATATTTAAAACAAATTAAACAACATGATATTTAATGTCTTTATTTTACTTATTAATATTAAATAAGTGTAAAGAATGTAATGTTTATCGTGAATTATAAGAATTTATTATTTATATATTGACACTAGTAAAAAGATATAAATATTTCATAGTGAATATTTAATATATTTGTAAAAATTAAATTTTTCTCAATTAGTGATCATTTACTTAAACTAAAATAAACTAAAAAATTTAGTATAACATTTAAGATAATAACGTAGAAATATCTAAAGCATATAAAAAGTTTTCTTATATGGATATGAGAAAATTAAATATTACGATAATATTGATCTTTGATAGAAGATATCTTATTAATATTACATGAAACGCTAAAAATTAACAATTGAAAATACATTAACGAAATTGAATAAAAACTAATAAGTTCAGAAGAAAAACCTCGATAGTTGCGATTGGGAAAGAATTTATTGTAGTTTATGTATAAATAATAGCACTTCTAGTACTGGTCTTATATTTAATTTAATAACGCCTTATATTATCCTTGATTACAAAAAACGTAATGGTTTTTGTATAATCTAAGGGATTTATTATGAAAATATATCTTGTTGGTGGTGCCGTACGTGATAAACTTCTTGGCTTACCTGTATCTGATAGAGATTATGTTGTTGTAGGTGTCACACCAAAAATTATTTTAGATCAAGGTTATCAACAAGTAGGAAAAGATTTTCCTGTTTTTCTTCACCCTAAAACTCATGAAGAGTATGCTTTAGCAAGAACAGAGCGAAAAATAGGCACAGGATATACTGGTTTTAGTTGTTACTGTGCACCAGATGTCACCATTGAGGATGACTTGCTGCGTCGAGATCTTACCATCAATGCTATCGCTGAAAATTCACAAGGGCAGATTATAGATCCATATCATGGTGTCGATGATTTGAATAATCGTATTCTCCGACATGTTTCTAATGCATTTTCTGAAGATCCTTTGCGCATTTTACGGGTAGCACGTTTTGCTGCTCGTTTTGCTTCAAAAGGTTTTAAAATTTCAAATGAAACGTTGTATTTGATGGAGTCAATGGTAGCAGCTGGAGAGCTAAAACACTTAACTGCTGAGCGAGTTTGGTCAGAAACAGAAAAAGCTTTAATATCAGATGCTCCACAAGTATATTTAGAAGTGTTACGTCAATGTGGTGCACTCGTAGCACTTTTTCCTGAGATTGATAATTTATTTGGTATACCAGCTCCTGAAAAATGGCACCCAGAAATTGATACTGGAATTCACACTTTAATGGCATTGAAAATTGCCTCTATATTATCATC
This sequence comes from Candidatus Hartigia pinicola, assembly GCA_020541205.1. Classification (GTDB taxonomy): domain Bacteria; phylum Pseudomonadota; class Gammaproteobacteria; order Enterobacterales; family Enterobacteriaceae; genus Hartigia; species Hartigia pinicola. The sequence continues at coordinate 1,797,096 of CP048208.1, read as the reverse complement.
TGATATTAAGATTCGCTTTTCTGTGTTATGTCACGACGTTGGAAAGGCATTAACACCAAAAAAATTTTTGCCTAGCCATCCTAATCATGGTGAAGCAGGTGTTGCGCTTATTAATAACTTATGTGACCGTTTAAAAGTTCCTAATCATATACGAGAATTATCTCGACTTACTGCTCGGTTTCATGATAAGATACATGTTATTAATCACTTCACTGCAAGAGAGATTGTTAAATTATTTGATGAATTAGATAGTTGGAGAAAACCTGAACGTATTGAACAACTTAGTATCATCAGCGAATCTGATGCGCGAGGCAGAACTGGTTTTGAAGAAAGAGATTATCCACAAGCGCAATTTTTACGTCAAGCTTTTGCTAGCGTGAAATCTATTAGTGTAAAACCTATTATTTCTCGGGGATTTAAAGGCCAAAAAATACGTGCAGAGCTAACTCGTCAGTTAGTGGAAAATGTAACTCAGTGGCGTCAGAAGCAAGTTATTTTACCTGTTACTGAATAATATAAGTATATTTTATTAGTTTAATTTTTATTACAATAAATAAATGTAAAACTTTTTAATTTTTTTATACTTGTTCTTAGATTAAAAGCCATAGTAAACACATTTGTCTAAGCAACTTTTTTCTTAAAAAAATAAGAAATAAATTATTTAATATGATTTTAATCAGTTGTTTAGAAGCATAGTTAACTGAGAAAATTTATTTAGTTTGAAAATTTAATAAGCGATTGGAATTATGTATATGTACTAAAGATAATTCTGCATATTATTGTATCATTAAGATGTATTGAATCTCTCATGCTATTGAGATATTGAATATTTAGCATTATGTAAATGTTTATTTTTGGTTATATACACTTATGTTTGTATTAATTGATGATAATTTAATGAATATAATATATATTGCTTATTTTTTATGCATAATTTGACATTATGTTATTGCAAGATAAATATGCAGATTAACTAATAGTTGGTGAAGAATAAAAATGTCTTTAAAATAGTTCGAATTTAATCTCAAAATAAATTCAGTTGTTTTAATAAAAAATTGCTAAATATCATAAATAGCTACACTCTGTAGTTTACAGGTTTATTCTCTATTTTAGCATTAATAATAGACAAAATATAACTATATATTGTCTTAACTATTGTTTTACTTTCTTGATGAGATAATTCTTAAAACACTTATGCGTTTTGTATTTATAAATCAGTCTTAACTATAATATTAATTTATTAAATAGTAAACTTCATGAATCATATAATATTGCTTTAGTAATTTAGCTACAATAAATTTACGTATAAATAGTCAATTAACATCCGCGGTATTATTTATTTTAACGCACCAAAAAGAATAAACTTTGTTTTGGTTAGATTACTACTTAAAAACTTTGCCTTGCTATTTGTAATATCTAGTAATTTCCGGTTATCTTTAGTAATATTTATTTTGTTTTTTTATTTGAAAGGTGGATAAGATCTGGTACATGCAGTTAGTTTTATTTTTCTATCGGATGGGGTGTTTTGAATGGTTTTTTATACTTGGTTGTTTTCTATTTTTACTAAGTATTTATTTTGCATTTTTGACTATTGTTTTTCACTATTTTCATTTTACGTGTGATGGTTTAAACTTACATTCTATTTTCCGGTCGTGATCTGATAATATTTAATCTTTACGCGGAATCACATGAATATTTAATATTTATGGAAGATTCGTGTGATTTCTATTTGACATTAATTTAAAAACAAAAATATAACAAAGTTACTCAAAAAGTACTCAAAAATTTCAAAAAAAACAGAATGAAGAAAAGAATGAAAACAATAGTGATAATAAGGATGGTTTATAGTTTTGTATTTCTTTGCAGAATTAATATTTTATGAAACAGTAATTGTTGAGTATGTGAAAATATTTTTTATACTTAACATATTATTAGTATATCTCAAAATTTATTCAAAAATTTTTTCAGTATTATTATTTTATGTGTTTCTAAAAATATAAAATCTTTAAAACATTTAGATTAATTAAAAATATTTTAATAAATCAAATCTTTAATACTTAGCAATAAAGGTGCATATAACTACAGACATATACATATACGTGCTTTATTGGTTTATAGTATTTTTTATCTAAAAAGCAGATGTAAGTAAAACATGTTCTTAATGATTTGAATAAAATGACCTGATATTATTTGTTGAAATTTTGAACATAGATAAATACATAGAGAAAGTTTTCTAGACATAGCGTAAAAAATATAATTAATAAAGTCTTGATAATGATGTTAAAAGATTAATATTAATTTATAATTATCCATATAAACAACATTCAGAAGATAGATAAAACGTGCAACTATTATTATATGGTTAAGATATAGCGACATCACACGATTCATCATCGCAGACACTCGATATGTATTGATGTAAATAATTGCACAGAATTTTAATAAATTCTAGGGTAAATAATAATTTTTTATATAAAACATATTGTTAGATAACAATTATAGAAATGTATTTTTTAAATAGTATGCATGATATACTATAGGGAATTGCTTAAAGCGAAAATATAATAAATGTTACGTTTCAATTTTATTAGTTAACGTTAGTTCATAAAATATCTATTAAGTTGATGTGTATTTTATGTACATGAAAATAGTAAAACTATTTAAATATCTGTATTTAGTTTTTAAATCTAGCTTTAATTATTTTTGTGTAGAAAAATATTGTAGTAGATCTACAATAATATGAATTTTCTGTATCCTTATCAAGAGTCAAAAGATTTTAAAATATTGATTATAATAGTATTATATAATTAATGAGATATTTTTTTTAGTATGACAGCACTAATTAATGTTGTGTTTTTAAGTTAAAGTGTAAAATAAAATTAATTTTTTCATTAAAAATAAAAAATGTTTTGTTTTTAAGAATGTCATAGTTAAACTACTATTAGTATGGACATCAAAGAATATTTCTTAATAAAACTTAGGACTTTGATGGTACAAATAATATAGAATTCAGTATGTCTCAATGGAGAATCTAGCCATTCATTTCGTGTTATTTGGAATAAATCAAGCTTGAAAAGTCTTGTTAGTATTTATAAGATTGTTGACTTTTAAATTAAAATGTTAAATTTAGTAAAAGTCATCTTTAATTTTTTTGGTGTTCTCATCTCATTTCATGATTATTAAAATAATGTATTTTGTTAGAAAATTAAAAATTAACCTTCTCTTATTTTGAGATAAATATTTCAAAATATTAATTTGATTTTATACTAGATAAATTAAATAAACCTTATCTTATATTAGTGTATTATTTTGAATATATTATACTAAATAAGTATTATTTTAAATACAAAATAGTATTAATTATTAAGAAAGTGAACTTTGTATCAATTAATAAATTGATCTGAAATAAAAATTTTAAAGAATAACAGTGTTATTATTTTATTGATGTTAAACATGATTAGGTTGAAGAAAAATGATTATTTTAGATGATGGTAATAGGTTAAAAGATATAAAAATTATTACTATTATTTGATCTAAATATATTTTTAATAATTTATGAGAATAAAGTATACGTATGCTCTAAGGTTATAACATATTATATCCATATCAATACAAGGATAAAAAGTCTGTAATATTTTTGTTATGAAAGGCATTGTTATAAAAACATTAAAATCATCAATTATGTGCTATCAAAACTAGTAGATGAAGTGAATTTTATTAATGAATACAAATTTATAAAATAATAGTGAGTAAATTAAATATTGTAATATTTTTACGTATTAAGTGAAAATATTGAATCTATTATCATTTTAAAATGATAATAGATTCAATATTGCGTTATAATTAATTTTTATAAATTAGATTACTTTGAATACGTTGTGTGTAGAGCATGGTGATGATCTATATTATGCAACGTAAGCTGAGTAATAGACTTACTGATTATTGCAATAAATCTCAATCAATTAACACTTGGTAAAAAAATTATATTGATTAGTATATGATGGTGTTTAGTAGACATCATCTATTCATGAGGGTTTATATTTTTAAGAGTGTGCTATTTTAAAGAACTAAATGAGTACAGTTCCACTTACTATGTTAATAAAAGATGTATATTATTATCTTTAATAAATGACTGATACTAAGGCAATCAAGTCAGAATATAGAAAAAGTTATAATGCTTAATTTAAAAGTGACACTTCAATAACTAACGTTATTAAGTTTATCATAAAATGAGTAAATTACTTCTCTTATTCCACAGTTCTGTACAATTTTCTATTATTTTAAATTATGTTTTATATGGTTTAATTCATTTATTGAGCTAATAATTGTTATCTTGTTTATCTGCGATAGATTTGTATTAAATACAAAGTTTTTCTAATTCTTTTATCCGTTTTTCCATCTGCAACAATTCTGCGTGAGTACGTAAAAAAATTGTCTCTGAATAGCAAATTCTTCTTTGCTAACTAAATTGAGATGACTAATTTGATATCGTAATAGTGAACGTAATTTTTTATCGAAATCTTCACGTAAATCACGAACATTTTTCGGTCAAGTACTTTGGATTTGGTGAGCTATTTGTTCAATTTTTTGGATGGAGCATTAGAAGGTCCTTAAAGTTTTAAGAATACTTATGATCTATTAGTTTCATACCAAGCGCTTTCTAATAAACCTCATTAAAGCCTATTTAGAATATTTGTAATATAATTATTTATCAGAGGTTAATAAGCTCGAGCAAGCTATACGCATCTGAATTTTAAAGCTTACTCAGATATTTTAAGATTTCTTATTTTATATCTCTCTGCACTTTATTTAAAAGTTAAAGTATGTGATTTTTTTTTATGCATCTCTATAAAGTCCTTAAAATTATTTTTTAGAAAGAAATAAGTTACAATAATGTTATGAGTCAGAATAGTATATATTACTGTATTAAACTTTAGAAAGAAAAGTGTTACAGTAGGATACAATTTGCTGGATTCTTCAATAAAAATATAGTAAACGCAATTTGCGTTAGGTGCATTTTGTGAAATGTGAAATTTTCTTTTATGTTATTGATACTTAAAGCGTGAGTATTATATATATAAATTACAAAAATACGCTGTATTTCAATATTTCTGATATCAAACGATATCTTGTGGCGGAATATTAACAAGTAAATCTTATCCGATGTAATTATGGTATAGAATTCATGTCACAAATAGGAAAATGTATTCACATCTTTAATTTATAGAAATTATTTATTCATTTCAACGATGTTTATACTATAATATCGCTTATTAAGCGAAAGTATTATAAATATTGTATATTATAGTTATTTCTTAATTATTAAGATACTAAAGTAGAATTCAATTTATACTGTTAACATAATGCCTAGGAGTAAGGTATGCGAATATGTCTTGAGTGATCTAAATTTTTTAAATATAAAGTACTATAGAAGATAATGTAATGCTATACTATATTTTATAAAAGTAGTATTTATTATTTTAATTATGTGTAAAATACTCAATAATTCTAAAATGTACTTTATGGTAAGTTAGCAGGTTTTAGTATTTTATTATGATTTAATATATTCAGATAAGAATACCTTCTAAGAAAAAGTACTTTCTTTTTTTATTTTTAGTGCAGTACATAGTACTTCTTTAATATCTTGTAAGTAAGTTTAACATTATTACGTCGTATTATTTTGATTTTGAAGTAAGATCGTGTCGTATTTGTATACAAATATTTTTAACGGAATGGTTTTTTAAATTTGTAGTAAATTAGATTTTTATAGGGAGCTAATGCAGTAATGTGGGTAAATAAGAATTTTTGTAAAGTTTTGTATGTTCATTTTCATAAAAGATATATTTAGTACTCATATAATCTATCACACTTAATTGGTATTGATTATTTTAGATTGTATATAATATTAATAGAGTTTATTACTGAAATAGTTATAATGAGATATACATAATGTGTAAGTATGTTTTTGAACTTTAAGTTTTGGTGCGTTATGATATTACAGATATTATAATAGTGGTTAAAACATGTTAAAAAATTGTTATTAATCATACTTTTAATTTTTTGTTAGTTGTTTTTTCATGGAAATAATTAAATTTATTAATATTCAATTGCTTAACTAAAAATTAAAATTGTTTTTAATAAAATTAGCTATTATTTTTTAAGAGTTACATGCTCATTTAATACATTATTTTGATAGGATTGCAATAAAATCCCTTTAATTTCTTTAAGTTTTTTAAGAAAATATATCATTATCTATTTTTTTACTAACACTATATCATAATATAATGTACAAATAATCATATAACCTAAAAGTGAGATTTAGTATTTACATTTTCAAGGTTATGATATTTCAAATATTAATAAATATATTTATTATATGATCATTGAAAATAATAATTAATTATAATATAATAATTATTATATGAGAAATTTATATTTATTATTCTAAATTACAAGCATTCATTATTAAAGTTTTTATAATATAAATATTTTGTAAATATGATTAATTCTTAATATTAATATTATATTTTATATTCATTGATTAATTTAACATTATTAATTAGTCTTAATTTTAATTATGTATAATGATATAGTATCATCTATTGTTAAGTATATTTCACTTGTTAAAAATATAGATGATGAATTTTTAAAAACCTTATAGTTTTATATTATAAGTGTTGTTTTTAATTTTTAAAGATAATAATACCTATAAAATATATTACTGTTTATATATAAGATAAATAATGTTAATACATTTAGATTTTTAAATAATAAATAAAACAATAGTAGAAAATACTTTAATAATATAATTTAGAACAATTAATGAAAGTAATAACATTTATAAAAATATAATATTTATTTCTTGTATAATCAAGACACCAATATTAAAAAATCTTAATTATATAGTATTTTAGTTTATTAAAAAATAAAAGTGAGTTAATAAAAATAATTTTGTTGTGAATATGTATTCAATTATATCAATATATAAGTATTTGAATATTTCAATAAAGTTTTATGCAACTAACGTGAATACCTTATGTAAAGCAGGACATTGTTGCAATCATTAATGTTCTGAAGAGATAAAAAGAAATATTAAATATTTATGTTATTTTAGTATATAATTACTAAACGATAAATATTAGTTTTTGTATTGGGCATTTGAGAAAAATTGCAATATTGAATTTTTTGATATCCAAAAAAAACGAATTTCACTATATAAATTATTTTAAAGAATTTTATACCTTTGTAAGGAATTTTTAGTAATACACAAAAATGTGGTATTTAGTATTAATGTATCAAAAAAAATAATTCTCAAGAATGTTCATTATGATTATTATGGATTTTTCCGAATTGGAATTCTTGCTTGATTGTTTAATATTTTACAATTTAATAGTAAGATTTATAATTTTTTAAGCTATATTTTTTATTTTTTAGAAACCAGGAGTCGTAGTTTTAAAAAATTGATGTATATCTGCTGTCAATCTCTCTTTCGTAATGAAATGTTAGGATATTGTAATTCTCGTATATGATCGATAAATAATCATTGTGATAATTATGTAAAAATACATAGAGAGTATGATTAAATACTTTAGTGAATAAATATAAATAACCAGAGAATAAACTGTAAATTTAATACTGTGAGATTTTATACGTAATCATAACTATTATATGCTTTATCGTATTAATTAATTATTCATACTATAAGTCTTTTTTATTTCATGATGTTTTCTCTGCTAGTGTAATGGCATTTTATTTTCTTTATAATGTGTGATTATTCTTTTATTTTTTTCAGGTTAACGCATTAGTTAGTTAAGGTATTTTTTTGGGTGTTAATATTAATAGGCGTGCAGATTTTACTGAAGGATAATAGAGTAAAACAATCTTAATATATTTTACGCTAAAGTATAATGAATAGTAAAAAGCTTCTGATTAATTTAAATTTTTTACAGTGACATGGAACTACGTAGGTATTATTAAAATTGTTGTTATAAAATTTTATAAACTTAAGTAATCATAAGAAGATTTTATATATTTATAACTTATTATATTAATTTATTTTAGGAATAGTTTGTAGTATTTATAACATGCATATGATCTTAATGTATTTATAAACGAAATAAATATAATAGATTATATTTAATTTTACATTTTTAAACGTTAAATTCAATAGTATCAGTATAAAGTTTAGATTTTGTGTTGTATTGAATTACAAGAACTTTGAGTAAGTAAGATTATTTTATCTTAGTTGAATGTATCTTTTGGATTAGTTGAATTTATGTAAAAAAATATTTAGATTAATTGAAATAAAATTACTTACTAAAAGTTATGATTGATTTTTTAAGATTATTATCTTATCGTTAAATATGATAATTTTAGAAAATGTAATTATAAAATGCTATTTTTTTTGATCACTCCTGATAATGGGTGATAGTTTTTAAAAATTATTAGAAGAAGTGTTATTATTTCATATTTTTATAAATATTATTGTGATTGTATACCACTTGAAATATTAAGTAAGTGAAAGTGTAGATTCATTTTAAGGATATCCAAGATAAGTAACTGAAAATTTTCAAAAGTGATGTAAGATTTAGCTTTTGAGATAAATATAAAGATCGCATTTCTATAGTTTTTTTTATTTATCCTAGTGATAAATGTTCATTTAACTAAACAGATACTTTAAATAATAAACTGTACGTAACAATGAATTACAATAGAAGCGAAAAAAATATTTTTTATAATAGGATGATAAATGATTTAAAATAATATACAGTTTTTTACTTATATTGTTAATCGTAAAAATTAATGATGCTTATATATTTTTAATGTAAAAATATTTTTATTAACTCATTGTATTAGTTTTATACAAGAGTATGTGTGTAATATTTATGTTCATCAAAAGTATTCTACCTCTTAGGTATTATTGTACTTCAGAGTAATAACAGTATTTTAAATTTACAGTCGTGTTTGATAATTAGGCTAAGTGAATTTAGTAATGAAGTTGCATTGTAAAATTTAATATTAAATTAACACGAAACAATAATAAACTTCATGAAGAAAAACATCGAAAAAATTTTTATTATTTTATATTCGGCATAATGCTTTTCAGGTAACATACTGAATATTTAATAAATCAATTATTAGCGATAATAACTACAATGTTTATTATATGATGAGTGCATAGTTATCTACACATATTCTTAAATTGTATAATGAATATTTTTAATATATTTCATACATACAATTGAATATTGTTTTAACTACAAGCCAGGTAAAGCTAGGCAAGTATTTTATCAATAATTCTACTTATTGTTACTAAAATTTTATTAGTGAGCTATTAATCTTTTATCGTGAACTAATATGAAATGTAGAAAACGTTTTACTCAGATCATAGATTTTTATGATCTATATTTATATTTATAATGTTTTTTACAGAAATAATGATAAAATTAATATAATCGTATCTATTTATTATGATAAAGATCATATCAGTTATATTTCTTTCACTCTAGATTCATTAGGCTAGGCTTAATTTTTTTGCAAATTTTAAAAATAGTTATATATTTACTTTTTCTTAAAAAATGACTAATTAGTATATGTTATTAAAACTGTTTTTGAAAATTTATAACAATATATAATGTTTTTTCATATACATTGGTATCTGGAGTATTTTATAGATGAGAAGTGAAAGAGTGTAATTTGTTAAAATACTTTTATTATTAATGTTTATTTCTGTAAATTCTTATAATTTTCATAGGATATATGAACATAATAACAGTTCAAAAAGCACGAATGGTAATGGGGACTTATTTCTCGTTATATATTTGACTAGAATTATAAATATTTATGTGTTCTAATAACTGCATCTAATAGAGAATTTAATAAGAAAATGAGTGTAATATAAAACTATTTCATATTATAAAAGCTTAATTTTTTAAAGAAAATAGTTTAAACAGGATTGTTTTATTTTTTGACAATAATTTTGTTAGAAATAAAGTGTGTCTTATTTTTTTGAAGAATTTTCTTAAAATAGTTTCAAAAATGTTCTGATTCTATAAAAATGTATTTTGTTATCAAATTAAACGAATTTGCAATCTTAATATTTAATAAAATAAAATATTAAAAATAACTGTGTGTGCATGAAGATAGCATGAATATATTGTAATATTAATCTAAAATTAATATAAAAAATTTAAGCAACATGTTTTTAATAAAGTATCACATGACCTGTGTCGACATTCAAAATAATAATATTAAATATTTATTTTTATATCTTCACTACACATGAATAAATTAACTGATTTAAATGAATTAGTGAACAATCTATTTTAATAACACAAACCACTAAAGAAATTTTAGTGAATCATCAAGTTCTTTAAATGAAAATATGTGATTATTTTATAAATGTAATTCTCATTGCAAATGAAATCTAATACATGTAAGCGAAATAATAATAAAAAGCTTTGTTGGTAGAGATAGTGTGATCATATCAATTATAATAAAATTTCTGTTGATGTTTTAAAATGAAAAAATAAATATAAAATATTAAAATAATATTTTATAGCGCATACTTTAAAATATATATAGAAATGTATTTTTAAGGTAAAATATATATTTTGAATATAAAAAATTTTCTATAATACTTGATGTTATTGTGATAAAAATTTAATTTATTAAAATCTTATTAGAGACTATAAATATTGTGAGTTTTTTTGTGATAAATCAGATAAAACATAAGTTTTAAATTTTTTGAATATATTGCACTTCTTTCTTTTTTCTGTGTTAGTTGTTGCTAATATAGAAGATGATCTTTTCAGAAATTAACAATCAATATAAAATCTAAAGTATTAAATATAAAAACTTATACATTGATTTATTTTTGAAAAGTTAAAGGGGAAAATATTATATAATTAGTGAGAATTTTCAAAAATTAAGAGTGCAATAAATGCATACTACATATATAGCTATGTTTTCATCTGAATTATAGATGAATGAAGAATTGATAATAGTTTATTAACTATGTTATTTTGTCAATAAAAAAGTCATGCTTTTAGCTTTATAAAAGTATTTACTACGTAATAAAAAGATTAATTATAAATTAAAATTGCATAGCTGACAGTACACTGAGATAGACCAAAATATGTAATTTCAATTTGAAATATAGACTTGTAACCTAAGAATAATATTTATAATGCATGTACGTTGTATAGACATGCATACGTTATGAGTAGTAATAAAATAAACATCTATAATAAATCTGTTTTTTAAATAAAAACTGCAACTTTAAGTTCGAAAGCGTAAAAAGAAATGCAAATAAATACTTCCTTAGTTTAGAACTAAAAAATTTTTTACTTAAAGAGATAGCACTTTTCAACTTAGACACTATAGTGTACACTATAAATTAGCTCTTGAGAAGAGAATGATTAAAAAGTAAAAACTCATATAACTTCATAAAAGCTAAAAACAATAAAATATGTTATTTACTGAGATGGTATGAAAAAACTAATACACTTTTAATATTTAAAAAATTTCGTAAAAGATTCAGTGAAATCAACGTTCTCAATGTAAAGTTTTGTTACAGTGGTAACAGATTTCATCTATGACATATGTAATTAATTGTATTTTCAAATAAACAAAACTGTTGTTTTTAAATCTCAGTCATTTAAGAAAATACTAATACTCTTAGTGATAAAATACAATTATGTTCAGTTATTATAAATTTTTATAATTAATACTAGATTCGTGATATAATGAAATGTTAAAGTTAATTATTATACATATTATATTAAATTTTATAAAGTATTGTGTAGTAAAAAAATTAAAGTGAGCTACTCTCTTTATTACTAGAGTTAATATTATGAGTCATTTTAGATAAGGTTGTGAAAGTAATAAAATTTAAAACTTGCATATATTTCTGTGAAACTATACTATTATATTAAATTATAAAAAGAAATAATGGTTTATTTTTAAAATAAGCATTTATCATTTTATAATCAATAGCTAAAGTCGTATAATTATACGAGTCATATAAGATAGTCTGTAGTTTACTTTATTTCTTATTATGAAAGTTTTTTCACTACTGACTTAGAAAATTTCTTTAATAAATATCGTTAGACAGTATTAACAGGCTTGTAGCTCAGGTGGTTAGAGCGCACCCCTGATAAGGGTGAGGTCAGTGGTTCAAGTCCACTCAGGCCTACCAAATTTTATTTATATGTTGTTTTACTAATATATGTTTATTAATGAGATACTGTATTTATCTTTGCATAATTTTATTATACTGAAGTAATGTGATTAGTATTTCGTAAGCTATATTTTACTGTAATTTGCTTTAGTTATCTGTATTTTTATTAAAAAATAATAAATATCTTGTTAATTTTTTATGGGGCTATAGCTCAGCTGGGAGAGCGCCTGCCTTGCACGCAGGAGGTCAGCGGTTCGATCCCGCTTAGCTCCACCATTATTCTTAAAAAAAATTTAAATTTAAAATATATTATTATAAGGTTACGTATTTTTATAATATAAAATTTCTTAATTTTTAATTTAATTTTTTTAAAAACTGTGTTGTAATTAATAGAAAATTATTCAATTAGAAATTAAAGATAAGCGGTGTTACAATATCTGAATATAGATTGATTCATAAGTATTATTATGAAATATCTCAATAAAAAATGCCTAACATAAAATAAACTCTTCTTATTTAATTAAGTGATAAATTAATTAATTTAGTACACATGGGTTGTATGTTTTTCATAGAAGAACACGTTAGTAATATGTTAATTACTTAATTAGCATAAGTATCACCAATAGAATAAAAACGATTAGTTAGTAAAAATAATAATAGATTCTGATCTTAAATATTTGCGTCATGAATGTAAAAGGTTCAGTATAGTCATTCATAATTTTTACTATATAACAATTATCTTTTAAGACTAAGATTTTAGGTGTTTGATAATTTTATAGATTGTATTGACGCTATTATAGAAAACTATTATAAAAAATTGAGTAAAATAAAAGTTAAAAGCATTTACATATCAGTAATAGAAATTTTATATTCTCAAAATGATGATATATAATGATTACATCAGGAATTAATAAAATTATATGCTGTCACAATATTACTTATAAAAAAGTGCTGAAAGTTTCGAAAAAATAAAAAAGAGACTATTTATTTCGGTCTTTACTTGCTCAGTAGATTAAAAGTGAAATAATATTACCTTTAATACTGTATTAACTAATTGCGAAACAATACCGGATTATATATAGATAAGAGTACAATCAATTAAATTAAGTAGTATTTACTATTTTGAAATCTATTTTAGAAATGTTTATAAAATTTAGTTTAATATATGTAACTCATTATTTTTAAAACTGTAATATTCATTTTTAATGATTACCTGCATATAATTTAAAAAATTAAAAATGTTACTATGACAATAACATATGCATTACTGCATGTTATGAAAAGAAAAGTAAACTATACATATAAGATGTTAATTTAGAAAAGTAGTGATTGTTTTTTAAAAATGAGTAACTACTCATTAGTTAAGTTAACTTATGCGGAAGTTGCGGAACACATTTATTAATTTAAATAATTGTCTAAAATTGAAGCAGAAATATCTAAGTGTTTTTTGGTTAGAGATATGTTTTGTGCTAAAATTTTTAGAAGTATCAAGACTGAGATAAATTAGTGTTATGCTGTCATATATCAAACTTTTAGAAGACAGAAAGTTTCTTAGAATAAAAATAAAATAACCTAAATCGACTAAAATTATGTAAAATTTTTAGTATATAAGTAATAAATAAATATTTTATATGAGTTGTAATCTCGGTAGAGAAAAAATAAAAAAGATTAGTGTCAGCTTCCTGTTTGAAGAAAAGCATTTTAGTCTTGAATCATTGTTAATTGTATCTTGAACTTAAAATGGTTAAGTGTAAGTGTTAAGAAAAAATCAGATAAAACTAGGTATGCTACAATAATCAAAGTATTTATTTTATAAAATGGAAATAATTACACATATCAATGAGTAAAAATTGCTGATTAAAATATAGTAATATATACATATGTAATTAAATTTGTATGCTATTTTTGTTGCCCAGGCATTGTAATATGAATAAATAAGATAATTTTGTAAAAACTTTTCATTGTAGGTGTAGTAGATGGTATTACTACAATCATAATATTCTTTTCTCATTGTGGTGTTATGTAAGTAAGTTTCCATTTTACACGTATAGTTTGATAATATTTAGAATACTTTTCAATATAAATATTTATTAAAGTGTCGTTTAGTGTAAATGTTACAGTAATAAACTAGGTAAGAGTTTGTGTGTCTTTATTATATTTTTAGATTTAATCTAAAACATTGATTTACAAGATAGATAAAAAATTTAAAAGTGAGCATACGAATCTATGTAAAATAAATATAGGAATTCTACTCATTAATCTTGTATTCTCTAAGATTTTATTGAATTTTTTCTGTATAATAGAAAGAGAATAATTTATAAAAATTAAAGTTTATATTTTAAAATATGTTGTATTATTTTTTATATTGATTTATATTGTTTTAGAAAATTTTGTTTTATGTCTGATGATGTCTTTTTTAAAATTTCAAATAGTAATATAAAACATGCTTACTGGAAAATCTTCTAAAGGGAATTCTAGAATAAATATTTTTTAGCGTATAAAAATATATACAATATTTAGTATATATAAATTTCTCAGGGTATATATATTTATTGATTAAGTCACAAGAACTTACTTTATTGAAATATTTATTTATTTGTGTTATTATTATACTTATTTCTAATACGATTAATATACAATCATAATATTATAAATAATTTCTAAGGTTTTTTTACTATTGAAAATAAAAAAGTATTTAGTAAAAATATGTACTATCTTAATTTTAAGAGCTCTATCTTAATTAGATGAATTAGCTAAATTTCTTAATCTATTATTTTTATTTAACTAAAGTTGTCATTTTAACGTATAAAATTTAATTTTGAGCAGTAGATTAATATTATTCGCGTATACCAACATTGGTAGTGACTTGTTTAATATTAGAACTTTATGTTCCATAGATAAAATATATATTTTAAGAGTTTTTTATTCAAGATTTAAAGAAGTTCGATAAAAAGATGAATATCAACTTCTGTGAGTATAAAATACAGTGAACAGATTATTGTTAGTGAAGTTGTCATATCACACCACTACACTAAAAATATTTAGTGTAGTGGTGTGTAGAATAAATTACTTCTGAAAATATTTAGTCACTAAATTTGTTTTGAGAAAAAATTTTCTAATTATTTAAAAGGTTCTAAAAAAATTTGCGATGAAAATATAGATAGATATTCAGTATTTAACTGAATTGATATCTTTACTTAACTAGTATCAATAAATTTCAAGGTTTATCTAATAAGAGTAGATACATTGTAGAAAAATAAATTATTTTAAAATTAAAGATATTGATCTTATATTAAAGGTATGAGTTTATGCAATGCGCAACTCAAGAAAGATATATAGCGCTTACTTACTGGCAATAATAGTGCATTATCTAAGGTCATCTCCAGGAGAATCGTATGTTACTCAATAGTAGATGTTTCTTGCTTATAAAATACTAGAAATGCTCAATATGAAATTTAAAATTTGATAATAAAATAATAAATAAAAAAAATACAAATACAAAGAATAAATTAAAATAGCACTTTCAGTAATCAATACACTTGTCTATGAGTAAGAAATCTCACGTTTGAGTTTGTATGTTAAAGATATAGGGGCGTAGTTCAATTGGTAGAGCACCGGTCTCCAAAACCGGGTGTTGGGAGTTCGACTCTCTCCGCCCCTGCCAGTTACTTATCAAGCATATAATAGTCTCTTATGATCTTATGATTCTATTGTGTTTCGTTAAATTATTTTAAGTGGTGTTTATTTATATTTTTAATACTATCTACTCTTAATGACAATATTATTGTCTACTTTTTTATTGTTTTGTACATCTTTTTTAGATGTATTAATAATATTAGTAATTTTTCTTAAAAATACAATCTAGATGGAAATACATGGTATTTTGATTAAATCATCAATTAATTTTCAATGTTTGTTAATTTATTTATATCATATAAATAAATTAAAATTAATAAGAAATAAAGAAGAAATATTTTCTTAGAGATTAAAAATTTATATGAAATTCATCTTATCGATAGTTTTTGTTTAATATGAGAAGATATTCAGTATTTTTTTATGAAAACATTCTTCAAAATTTATTAATATTTTAATTAATAATTAATTGTAAAATATATTTAATAATTTAACATTTAAGACGTTGTTAACGTATGCAGGTAATTTTATAAAACTGAAAAACTATGACAATTCCATTCTTTCTTGTACATAGTCTTTTATCATGGTAATTGTATGGGGTAGTTTTGAATATTTGTTGTAATTTATTATTTTAATTATGAAAAATTTTTACTTTTATTATATGTATTTTATGTTTATTCTGGATGCTTGTAGAATTAGTAATTAAGAAAAATAATATTAGAGTTTTTAGCATATTTTTAGATATAGTTAGTTAGTTTATGAAATAAATTTGAAATGAGACTTATCTCTTTCTCTAACAAGGACTTTTCAAATTTTTAAAGAATCAAATACAGCATTCTTTCTTAGATATTACTATATAGCTTTGAGTCTATTCATGGCTTGTGAACAAATGCAGTAGTAAAAATATTTTATAATATTTAAAATTTTTATAGGTTGTTAGAAGTTTAGTACAGTGGCATGCTGAGTTTTAACTTTCTCCTCTCATAATTTTATAGTTACTAAATAAACTGTATGGGTTATTATATCTATTGTTTTAAGTTATATTATATTGATTTAATTAAGTATTCACTGTGTGATTTATGATTTTTGAGAATTTATTAAAAAAAGCGACATTAGATAGTTTTGAGTGATAAAATAGAATTTAAACACAACATATAACAATAATGATAGTAATAAAAATCTCAGTATTGACTTAATGAGTTGTATTATGATGACTTAACATTATATAGTTAGTCATTATCAAAAGTGATTAAAGTGTAATTGTTTATTATACTCTTTCTTTATAATTCAGTTAGTGAATGAGTTGAGTAACGTTGACCTGAGCATCTATAATAATGGTACTAAATGAAGCATGTTCTTTTATTTTATATTTTAAATGAGATATTTATATTAGGTAAAAAAAGTAATTAAAAGTATAAATTTATAGAGTGTAGTGATAATTCATTGCATAAATTATATTAATTTATATTATTTCTTTGACGCTCTATCTATTGAGTAAATATATATTCATACGAGTACTGAATTATTGACCCTGCCATTTTTTCTCTTGGAAAGCCTAGGCACTGATTTATTCAGCGAATTTATTACGTTAATTGTATCTGTAGAAAACAGTTTTTCTGATAGTAAAATTGTAAATTAATTGAAATTAATAGCATGTATTCTATAAATCGTGAAGATAGAAACATATAATGAACTCTATATTTTCATTAACGCTATACGCAAACATTATATTGTGTAGCGTGTACTATTTTTGTTAAAAAATAGATTTTGAAATATTGGGTAATATTAAAAGTATTTTAATATCTCTATTAGTTTATAGATTTAGCATATCTTGTTTTGTTATTTTGTAGGAAATATTAAATGGATTAAAAGTATATTAAAGATATATTTGCTGGGTAGCATAAATGCTTAACTGATTTGTCTTAATATATACGCATATAGAATCCAGCTTATTTATTTTTGTTGTGTCGTCACAAATTTTCAGAAAAATTATTGATATTTCACATGCGAGAAGAAAGATACTAATTATTTTGTTTATTTATCTTATTATTATGAATATCAGTATTGTGCTATATTATAATGCTTCGTTTTCACTGTACTTTCTATATTGCATTGAACGTAAATTTATTATCTTCTTTAGAATAAATAATTATAAATTAGTTATTTTTTAGCTAGTGACTTTTAATTATTGAGTCGACTCTTATTACATGTAATAATCTTAATAAGTGTTTAAATAAAATGATATATATTGAGTTAGTGGAGATCTGTTTTATTTAAAACTTACTTGTAAACACTTTGATGCAATTATCTTCAATAATATTTTGCAAGATTTTATGGATCGATACTAGAACGATACGAAGAACTTTTATTAGTTTGATTGATTCTAAAATACATATAAACTATTAAATATAAATATGCAATAGTTTATTTTATGAGAATAAAGTTTTCTATATATTTTATATCAGTTTTGTTTCTAGAATTATTGTGTGATTAAAGTGAATGCATAACCTTTTCTATTATAAATAACATAATAGTCCCAATAAAATTCTTGATAAATTTTCTATCTAGTAATAATTTTTGATTAAATAAGTGTAAATATTGATTTAAGTTGAATTTTTATATATTTCTTGGTGTATAGACGTTGGATATTTTTGCGTTGGTTTGACATATGATAAATTATTTACAGCATGATTCGTAGTTGTTTGTGTGAAATGTTTAATGGTGGGTTGATGCTGTTCTCCATCTCGGCATGCTGCGTACAAGCGACTCCATAATCCGTTTCCTAACGTTTTAGTTATAATCAAACGTTGTGTTTCAAATGAATCAACTACCCAATGAGGTAATGCAGCAACACCCATTTTTGCAGTAACCATCTGGATTAATAATAATGTATTATCAACCGTTTTAACATTAGGCGATACCCCCGCTGGATTAAGAAAATGACGCCATACATCAAAACGCTGACGGTGTACTGGATAAATTAATAATGTTTCATTAGAAAGATCATCTGGTTTGATAATCAAGTTTTTTGCGAGTGGATGATCATAGGCGACAATCAATTTCACTTCATAATCAAATAAGGGCGCATAATGAATTTTTTGATCTACTAAGATATCTGATGTTATTACAATATCAAGTTCACGCGAAAGTAATTCAGGTTGTGGTTCAAAAATCACTCCTGATTTAAAATCAAAAGATACTTTTGGCCACTGTTCTTTAAATTTTTTTAAGGCTGGTGTCAGCCACTGAATACAGCTATGGCATTCAATAGCAATACGTAGTGCTGATACACTTGGTTCGTTGCAGATTCGAATTGCATCTTTGACTATTGGTAGGATTTGTTTGGCTAGATGTAATAAAATTTCTCCTTGTTCTGTAAATCGTAGTGGTTGACTATTACGTACAAAAAGCTTAAAACCTAAACGATGTTCTAAGTCACTAAACTGATGAGATAAGGCTGATTGAGTCTGGTACAAGTGTGGCGCTGCCGCTGCTAATGAACCATGTTGGCTAAGTGCATTCAATGTTTTTAAATGTTTTAATTCAATCATGAAAAACCTGCGCAGTGATAATGACTAATTTGAGCTTATACTTTATACAGTACCTGTTGAGTATAGATGTGTAAATGTCTAGGCGACTAAATATTTTAATCAGTCAATATTTATTATATAAATTATAGACTGATTTTTTTAGAAATCATTGTGAAAATAGAATGTAAAGTAGGTAATAATATTGTAAAAATGTGATATTGATGATGACGTTTTTTTAGGGACAAAATGTGATTTGTTTTCTTTTTACTGAGGTGATAAAAAGATAATGGTGTTAAATTGTTCTTTCTAAGAAGTTTTTATATAACTAAATACTGATAGGCGTTTATTGTTAGGTCAATATAACATTGATCTTAATAATTAAAGATATCTGAATTAATTGCAATACTTTATTAATAATAGAGAATGTTTACTAAAGTAATAAGATAATTTTGCATTAGAAACAGAAACAACAAAGTGATTTAACACTAACTATAATAATGCTCTTTCTTGTATGTTAAGAAAAATTAATTTCACTCTTATGAAGAGTGTGGTTATTACATTTGTAATATTTAGCTGTTAACAACAGTGTGAAGTTATATTTATAAATTCAATTAGTGTTTTTTACAAAAATGAAACGAGAGTAAAATCATTATGTAATTTCTTGTTATTAAATTACTTAAGAATCTTCAAGTGCAAGATATAATACATTGATCTTTTTGTAAGATTATCATGATATTAAAAAAATAAAATATATCTTTAAGATTGAATATTGTTATTTTAAATTATGAATACATATGAAATTATATATAATGAATGGAGGTGAAAATTTAATTTTAAAATTATTAGTTGTATTCAGTTTTTTTGATAAGCACTTTCATTTATGTTTTTTAAAAACCTAATGAATCTATAAAATTTAGTTTTTAAAGTTTATTAAAAATTTTTTAAATTTTATGATTGTTATATATTTTTGCAAAAAATTATAACTCCGCAGTAGTGATATGAGTTAAAAATATTTTATTAAAATTGAAGTGGTATTTTTTATAGATAAGATATATGCGTTACAAAAAAACTTATGTATATTCAGTTGTGCACTAATATATCCTCTCAATATCAGTTGTATATAAAACTTTCTTCCGAGTCATTTTCTAATCAAAACACTCTATATTAATATTTTAAAATTTAAAAAGCAATATAGAGTGCTTTAGTATTTAGAAAAGGTTTAATTAATTAAATTAAATGCTATATTTCAAAATAGAAGCTTCCTGAGAATATCATTTTGTATTCGTTTTAATAGTTTTTTTGAACACATGATAATAGATTTTATAATCTGGATTGATATTGTTTGTGTAGAAAATGATCATTCATTTGTAAAGATTTCTTTGTTGTAGTTTTTATAACTGTATAGGAAATGGTCGAATTTTTTTAATTTATGGTGTAAATGATAAACATTACTACATGATCATATCATTATGAATACTGAGTCAGTAATTATCACTGATATCAGTTAATTTCTAACAGTCTTTAAGAAATAGTGAATAGTTTTACCTAAAAATTTTTTATTAATGTTAACGGTTTTATTTTAATTACCTATTGATTTAGATTATTAAGTAATATCTGGGGTTTTATTTTATTAATTGTTATTGATTTTTTACATAGTCATTTTAGATTGCTTATCTAACACGATAAAACGTTTGATATAATTTAGGAATTTTCATGCGATTAATTTTTAATGTAGTTTTTAGGTTTTAATAAGTGCCTCATCTATATATGAATATTATTTTATTTGCGCAATCGATATCAAAAGTATAGTAATTGGTATAGATATTAACAATTCTATCACTGTAGAAGTTACCTAAAAATTTTTTGATTTAAGGATTTATACGACAGTTCTTTCAGTTAGTGAGTGTGGGTAATAATAGGATGAATTTTAAGTATATCCTATGATATTATCTACTGAGATATAAACTTACTTTCCTGTTGTCTTCAGTTTATTTAGTACTAATATCTTGTATTTTGTATTTGTCAATAAAGATTTTTGATAGTATATCTTATGTAATTACCCTTTATGATAATGCTTATTTTAATTTATCTTTACGGTATCAATATTAATTAATTTTTTAAAAATAAGTAAAATATTACTATAATTTAATATTTAGTTAAACACTACAGAAACTACGTATCTACACATTTTTTTTGTTTATTGTATATGCAAACTTTTTTATTTAGTTTTTTAGCTATTCACACTTAGTAGTTGCGGGTAACTTAAAAATTATATTTTAGAGCTCCTTATGATCAGTTAGACAAGTCATGTTTATATGGTTCATAATGCATTACACTTATTATCTGTAAGATAGTAGTCTATTTAGGATAAAGTTCTACATACTATATGTGTATTTTAGTATTATAAAAGTCGCAGACAGATGTATTTATATTGCGTATTTTTTAAGTTTAGGTTATGCGTTAATTGTATGATTTTTATACTAAATTAAAAGTTCATCTAGAGGTTATGTTGAATGTGTTGTTTCTAAAACTTATTTATTTTCTCTGCAAAATTTATTTTATTATAATAAAATTACTTCACTAAAAATTAATATTGATTTTTTAGCGCTATTATTTTTTAAATATTAATTTTAAAAACCTTACTGTATAAATTATTTTCTTTGTAATTTTAAAATAAAACGGTTTATGTGGTTTGACATTACTAGAAAATTTATCATTATCTATTTTCTTATAAATACTATTATAACCAGTACACATGTAAAATTTTAAACTTCAAAGTATACTGCAGTAGTAAGCATGAAATTTTTTATTTTATTAATAACTGTAAGAGAAGTTTGATATTTATAAATAATAAATAGAAAGATTTTCTAGTAGCTTAAGGGTACTGAAACGATCTTTTTTAGTTAACAACTCTTAACTTCAAACGTTTAGTGATCTGAGGAGGGGTTGTGATTTTTTGATAAGACAGATTTTAGAATATGCAGTAGTTTATCTAGTGCGATCTATTTCAATAATATTTGAAATAATTAACAAAAATTTATTCATAGATTTCTTTAAATAGATTTTACTAGACAAGAAATAAATTGTTAAATTTTATGTAACTACTTAAAGGTGAAAAAAGTGAACTATTTTGTTGTAAAATAACATCAATGATTTTCTGAGTATTATGATGTGCCTTATTTTTATTTTTAAATAGTACAAAATGATTAATTGTAGTATTATTTTAATTACATAAAACATTACTAATGGAATATTATATATCATAACTACTCTAAGTAAAAATCACTATATTTAAAATAGAACATAGTTAGTAGTTAAAGTAATATTTTTTGATTACTGATAATATGGTGCATTTTTTATATGGTTTCTAGTATTAAAAAATTATTTTATTATAGATAAAATTATAAATAACTCAAAATAATTTAAGACGATATCTTACGTTTGTATTATATCTTTCAATCTGATTTAATAGTATTTATTATTAATTTATATACACCTGCTTTATCCTACTATGAGCTTTTCACTGTAAAATATTTTAAGAAGATTAGTAAGTATGTTCAGTAAAAAAGTACTTATTACATATAATCATTTCTCTGAAATAAAGTTTAACCTACTAAACTTGCAAATATTTATCGATTGTGTTATGACCGTTATTTATATGCAATATGAAGAGTATTAATTATTTAGTGAGATTTTTTATAATCAAATAACTTGTTAATTTCCAAAAAGTTAATATTTGATAAATTCAATAGATGATTGAAATTATTTAATATTTTTTAATTAATAAAAGAGAGTTATTTTTATTCTTAGATAGAATAACTAATAAAAATAAAATACTATTTTAATAAATTATGATGAATTCGCTAGTATGTTACTCAATACTACAGTACATAGCATTTTTTTCTGTGAAAGCTAGTAAAATTTTATCAATGTAGACAAAGTTTTATTATAATTTTTATTATGCACTTTTTCTATAATGCTTTATTGTATATTCATTGACAGTAAACGTATGTGAACTTATGAGTTTAAAATGAGTATATTATAAATAGAACCGTTTAAATTTATTTAAACATTTACTATTACAATTAGATGAATGATTATCCAATTTATTAATCATATACTGAAGTGAAAAGAATTAACTAAATTAATAGAATAGTTATTTATTATATTTAAATTAGTCGTTAACAATACCTTCAAACTACTGAAAAATGAAAATTCAAATATATTAATGTTAATTCAGATAACTACATAGATAAACTATTATTAGTTCATTGTAATTTATTAAATAAAAAGTTAAGAGGTTAGACATTAAAATAGTGAAATTTTTATAATTGGGTGTTTTTTGGATTAATAACTTTGAATCAGCACGATTAATTTAGAAATTCAGCTTTAAAAATTGCATTTTAGATGTAATTAAAAATTGTACAATCTTGGTATTTACTAAGTAAATTTTTGATTTTTAAAAGAAAATTGTTAAATTAATAATCTTCATTATCATTATATTGCTAAAATTACTATTGGAGTGTGCTAAAAGGTTTACATATCCTTTCTGTCTTTAGTTACTATTTCGTCTGAAATAGTAAAGAATTTTTAACACACTTATAGCTTTTCGTAATTTTAAAAAGTTTATAAAAAACTAAAAATTATTATTAATATAATACATTGAAGTATGAGGACTTTAAATCTATCTTATGCCGCTGTCAAAACACAAGCTACTTTTATACGTTTCTACTGATTGTTAGAATCATTTTAATATATTACAAAAAATACATATAATAACAAATTGCACGTTAAGAGAATATAGCAGCGTGATTTTGTCAATTTTGTATATGCAAAAGCACTTTTACTTTAAATTAAATTGTTATGATAGTATTAATCAGAGTATTATAATAGCATACTTTACTTTTAAACTGTGTTGGTTTATATAAATCTATACTTTTTTTGAATAATGCAGGATGAGTTTGTTTATAATATTTTCGTATTAAGAAAAAGTCATTTAGATTATTAATAGTTAATATTAAATTATCAATAAATAACTGTAAGATACTTAGGAAGACCTACTATGATGTTTAGTGTGTTTAGTAGAATTTTAAGTAACTGCGTACAAGAGAAAAAATTACTATAACATGGCATTTAGTGTAACCTTAAAAAGATGTTAATCCTTACGAAAAGCTGACTTTGGAAAATTATTTTTCTCTAGATAATACTGGGTTTATTTATTATAAAAAATGTTTTAATATGTAACATTACTTAAATTCTCTTGAAAATATTTTATAATATAGTAATGCACAACATTTGTTAATATAGAATAAACGTCACTAGTTGATGAGTGCTATTGTATACATATAGTGTGACTAGTAATTTAGCGACATAGGAAAAGGCTAAGTATTTTCACAGTATAGTAATAATAACTCTAATAAAGTATTAGTAATTTTATAACTGTCTATGTACTTAGTTATTACGAAGAGAACTGTTTATTTAGAATAAACAAATAAAACGAAAGAAAAAAATGATATCATAATCTAGATGATGATTAATTAAGTTAATTCTTTAAATTATGATCAATATAATCTTATGTTTATGCAATAAACGATGCGTAAATTTTCGCATGATGAACACTTATTTTTCTAAACTGACATAATCATTGCAGAAATTTAGGTGCATTTTATCAACTAAATAAAAGGCAAGATTATCGAAGATCTTTAAGATATATATATTCTTTTATAAAGGTTGTAACTTTTAGTGGGTTACCTTTTATTAGCTTTTTATTTTTACTTTTTAGTGTTTATTAAAATTCTTGTTGTAGAGCTAATGATTCTTTATATTATTATTGCAATGATAAATTCTTACAGAAATAATATTAATTAAAAACATTTTAATAAATCAAACTTTTATTTGAGTAGTAAATAACACAGAATTTTTTCTAAAATTGATATGTATAATTTTTTGTATACTATTTTCTTATTTCAAGAGAAATTTTTAGTAGAAAACGTTCTTAGTGATGTGTGTGTTAAGATTAGTGTATATGCTAATACAAATTTTATCAGAAGAAATGATTAGTAACAGAGTTACTTTTATTAATATTAGTATTACAATGGTTTTAATTATGTGATTAGAGTTAATAATAATCATGATCCCTTAATATTGCATTTATTATTAATCAGTAAAGTGTTACAAATAAGAATATAATTTTTAATAAGGCGATAATATGGGTAAAAAGATTTTTAGAATTATATGATGCATCGTAGTACCAATTAAAGGTTGACTATTTGCAATAGTAGTTGATACTAAATAATGTCATAAATAAAATTACTGTATAATGGTTGTGGAGTATATAAAAATTACTTTCCTTTATAACATATATTATGTATATATTAAAGTTATAAAGTTCAAAAATTTAGTATGTTATATAGCATGTATATTTATTTTAATTTTTGAAATTAAAAACGTAGGAAAGTAAAAAAATAATAAAAATATTTTCCAGTATTTAACTTGGTATATTATTTTTTTACTATTAAAAAAACAATTAATAAATTTTTAAAAAATTAAAAATATCAGAATTGATAGTAATCTACACGTCTTATTTTGACGATTTTTCTTAAAAACATTCTCATTATAACATTAAAGCCAAGATAGATAATGATGAATTATGTCTAATAATAAAAAAATATTGACAAACGTTATTTTCACGTCATTAAAAGTAGAGTTTTAAAGCGGACTATTACAACGTTAACAAAATAGATAATACCACTAATAATTTATATAAACGATGAATTACAACAACCAAGTTGGTAATAATAAATTTTTCCTTACAACAAAAAACTTCGTAAGACATGTCTAACAAGTAAAATCAATAGTTTATTTAAAAGTTATTCTTGCATAATAAAAAATCACTGTGATATATTATTAATAGATAATATGCATTTATTGATGATTGTAAGGATAACATGTTTTACAAAAAAATCCTTACTTCACTTTAATGAAGTAGAATAGTCTTTAGAAATTTAGAAAATCTTTAAAATCTTGTGCATTTTGTAAAAGTGTATTTTTATATATATGCTATTAATCGTCCAATGAATATAAATACCTGTGAAATGAACTTAGCTTCGATTCAGTAGGGAAGCTAGTTAGCATATCAAAATAATAAATACGAATAATCATAGAGAAACAGCGTGTTATTGATTAATGTAAGTTTTATTCGCAAAAAATATAGTATAAGCATTGAATTACTAGAGAAATAACAAAAGTAGTTCATATTCAGTAGTCAGTGTAATAGTAATCTTATTATTAATATGGGTATTCATTAAGCTGATTAGATCATTAAATTTACCGCATATCATGCATATTAAGGTTATGAACTTTTTATTTACGATTTTAATGAGTATATTTTATATTTATAACGTAAGTAGTATTTAGATATGTTTCTTTTAGAAGATTATTAGAATATTATTAAACTCAAATAATCTTAGCTAAATCAAAAGATAGGGTCTACAGAAAAATACTGATTATATTAAATATTTTAGTATGCAGCAGGCATACTACAAGTTAAACAAGGACAGTAAATATATTTCAGTAATAAAAACTGTATAAAGTATTCTATAAGTTGTATTCATGATTACACAAAATAAATTCTTTAGTATTATCGCAGAATTTTAGATGAAACTATAAACTATTGAGAATAAATATATAAATGCATGATTTGTATTAGTAATAATTCATGGGTATCAATACTAATATCGTCCAACACGATTCTTTATATCTGTACTAAAAATATAAAAATAATTTTTTAATTATTTGAATGTTAACAAGCTACTAAGAACATTGATTTTTAAAATTTATTTATGAGCTTCCGCATATATAATATTAAGTTTAATTATGATCTCTTTTTTATTTCTAATATTAGAAAAGAAAAAATTCAACAGTCATTTTATATAATTTTTTCTTTACAATCTAGTGGTTAGATTTTGTTAAGTTAGTCTTTATTAAATAATCCAGCATGAGGTTAAAAAAATATACATTAATAATGGTTGTTAAAAAATATAATTTTATATTTGTGTTAATAGATATTTTCATTATATTATTAATTTCAATTCTAAAATGTGTTTAAGTTTGTGTATAGATTACTTACATGTTAATTCGCTTTTATGATATTAACAATTAATAGATTTTAGTAAAATAAAATTTTACATCTTTTTAATTATAATAGTATATAGTGAAACTAACTTGTATTAAGTTTAAGAAATCAGTGCATACGTTTTATGAAAAATATTAGAGTAACTTCAGTCACTAACACTAAAAAATGTTATATACAATATTACTTAAGAAGTTAAATAAACTAAAATAAAAATTTGCTAAATCGTGAGCAATATGACATGATTTTTTATTATTCTGAGCTCATATTTAATATATAAATATTTAGAAATCTTTTCAAATAACTTAAAACGCCTTTTTTTGCGTATAATAGTTCAGTTGTAATTCAAAATATTAATTAACTATAATTTTTGATATTGTTCGCTTTACGAAAAAAGTATGTTGAGATATTTATATCTTACGCTTAATTTGAGAACAAGGCGTGAACATTGACTCGTGTCTTTAGGAGAAACTGAGGACTCATTGAACACAGTATTTAAATCAGTGTGTGAAAAATAAGAAATTGTTTTACTTCTGATGTGTTAGATAAAGTAATTTTAGATTTCGTGAGTATGTGAGATATTTCTGTAAATTCTTGTTTTATTGATATACTTATTGCTTAATAAGCGTACAAAAGAAAATACCTAATTTAATTGTGTATCTATTTTGTTGTGGCATGGATACTTATAGAAAACAAATACGGATAAAGAGAATAGCAAGTATAGTTTTTGGTATAAAGACTTTCCTGCAGCATTAAAACAAGTGTATTTCTATCACTTTGCATTGATTGATGTACTATATACATATCAGATAAAGTGTGTATTAATAGTACTTTTAAATGTCTGCGATGCTATGGGTAGATAAGTTATAACTACTCCTCATGCTAATGTAATCTAACTTCAGTGAAAGGCAGTTTTGTTAATTTTGTATTGAATGGAAGATGAAGTAATTAATATTTTACACTATTATGCTCTATAAAATAGTGCTTGCTAGAATATTGAGTGGTATTTCGTTCACAAAATTAATACTTAAGATTAAACTAGGTGGCTATTTAATAGTTGAAGCTACTGTATTATTAATAGAAGTTAAAGTCTTAAAAGACATGACGCGATGTCATTATACACTAGAAGATAGTTTTTAATAATTTTATTTGTCCTATGATGTATAATAGTAATTATCATATTTCGATATAATTTTTAGGTAGTCGTTTAATAAATAATTTTAGAAAAACAGTATTTTTCTGGATTTTTTATGTGAGTTAAATTCTGTGTTTACATAGAGAATAGTTGGTATAATTTCAGCTCGTTTATTATTTGATCTACTTGTAGGTGATTATTTTATGCATCATGTGATACATGTGTATATAGTGATTTAACATCATCGAATTATAAGAGTGTTTTATTCTTTTAAAAAGTCATATGAATTAATGGTATGACCGAGACATACGTGTTATCGTCAAACTATTGAAGAGTTATGAGAGTTAGATTTATCGCATATATATTACAGGTTTTATTGGTTTTGAATAATGAACTCTGAAATTTATTCAGAATTTTTAAATATAATTATTGTATGTATTATATCAGTAATAATATGATGATTATCAATACTAGTCTAAAATATTTTAACATATTGTACTATGATGAACTTATCATCTTTAATATGCTTCTCATGATTACTCACTAATAGTACTGTATATTAGTATTTTAAACTATACGACAGAATTTTTTAGAAATTTATTTTAATTCACTGAAGAAAAAAATTTAAACTTAATTGCCTAAAAGGCTCTGTATTAGTTCCTGATCAGAGCGTTAAGACAATTATACTGATTCATAAATATGTTTGGAATGAATCAAAAATACCCGACTTGTAAAAATAATGATACAAAGAACATATTTGATATAAAATAAAACATTAAGGTAAAGTAGATATTTAGAATTTATCTATACAATATTAATAATATGAAATTACATATTATTCTTTTGTGAAAAACATTAGTAGATAATTTTTATATAAGTGAAATATCTACAAAGTGAATGTATATCATATTCTGGGTAAAATATTAAGATATGGAAATACATTATATTTAATCTTTATAATATAATTTAAAAAAATTAAGTCATCGACTATATATGTAATTACAGGAAAATATTTCTGAAGGAAAATATTTCTGAATATGAAAGAAATGTGAGATGTATTTAAATGTATATTCTTAGTTTATTAATCTGATATTGATTCTCTTCTTGTTGAAGATACTATTTTAGCTTGTAATAGGTTGTCTGTATGACTTAAAATATGTTGTTAATATCTATTTTTTTAAATTTTATAAAATTATATTTACTGATACGATAAAAGTTCAGTGGTTATGTATAGTAACATTATCCATTTCTACAAACACATAAATAGTAATATGAAAATTATTGTAAATTTATATAATATTACTTCATCATTACTAATGATAGTTATGTTATTTTTATGAAAAATAATAGTTCTTTTAATGTTATATTGATCATTTATATACTAAAATATATTTAATAAATTAATTTTAATATAAGTCTATAATTTACTAAAAATTTAATATTGAATATTTTTAGAAATATAAAATAATTTATCGAGTAATATTACGATAATTTATTTATATAATGAATATGTGATTCAAATAAAAATTTTAATAGTATTTATTAGTATGTTTTTACTGTAGTAAAAATTAATCTCATCATTTTATATAAAATCGTTATTATAAAATTTATAATATTTTATAAATTTTTTTAATTTTTATTAGATTAAAATTTTAATTTTATTTTTTTCTTATTTATACTGAAAATATTATTTTATATTATATTAATTGTTTGTGTTCTTATTTTTAGATATAATTTTAATATTTGAATTTTCATAAATACGATGTTTAATAGTGATGGTTTATAGTTATAAGTACTGCAGGCTTTATTGACATTTTACTTAACTAGTTTTTCTTATATTAGCATTCGTCTTTCTAGAACGTGATGTTAGATCTGAGTAGAATATCAGTAAATGATTACGTATTTTCGGTTGAGACTAAAATAATCATCTATTCTCTGGATAGTCAGTTTGACCGCTATGTTATAATAAGATACTGAGGTTATTGTCACCCCGTTTATTAAATGTTCATCGATGATAACAACAGAGTAATTATCTTGCATAGAGGATTGTTTATATTAGTCCTTATCTTATTTAATTCTAGTGACTATTATCAGGTAGTGCTATTTTAAAACAGTATATTTTAATTAAGTTTTTGTCTTTATTTTAAAAAAATCTATTTTACTGAAAGTTTTATTTTTTGGTTATCTACAGGTGTTATTCAGTTAATATTATAGTGATTACTACTTTTTATTATTTATTTCATTATTATTACGTACTGATATGCATGAATGCTCTGCGTAATATTAACTAACACTATATAAAATAGCTTGTATACTGATTAAAATATAACTTTTGTATTGTTGCATTACAGGTGAAATCTCATTTATCTGTTATATTTTCTCTATTTCAATAAAGATGTTATATGAAATACTATTCATGAGATATGTATGACTTTATAGACCATTATTTATTAATAAATTTTAAGTTTAGTAATAATTTAATTGGGTTTAAGTAAAAAAAATCATAAGTCACTAGCGCTAAGATTTAATCACCCTATAATGTTAGTTATAAATAATGTATATTCATTCGAATACTCTAAATAGGAATTTAAGCTATGGTTATAACTAAGTTAGTCTTGGTAAGACACGGTGAAAGTGTATGGAATAAAGAAAATCGTTTTACTGGTTGGACTGATGTTGCATTGTCAAGGAAGGGACGTAAAGAGGCAATAAGTGCAGGAAAACTTTTGAAGGCAGAAGATTTTATCTTCGATTTTGCATATACTTCAGTTTTGAAACGTGCTATTCATACTTTATGGCATATACTTGATCAAGTAGATCAACAATGGTTATCTGTTGAAAAACATTGGAAGTTCAACGAACGTCACTATGGTGCCTTGCAAGGTCTTAATAAATCCGAAACAGCAAAAAAATATGGTGAGGAACAAGTAAAATTATGGCGTCGCAGTTTTGCAATTACACCACCAGAACTGACAAAAGAAGATAAACGTTTTCCAGGTCACGATCTTCGTTATGCAAAATTATTAACTAACGAGTTGCCTGTTTCTGAAAGTTTAGAAACGACTATTGATCGTGTAATCCCTTACTTTGAACAAAAAATTAAACCGCGTCTTACGTTGGGTGAAACAATTATTATTGTTGCCCATGGTAATTCTTTGCGTGCATTGGTAAAATATTTAGATAATATGAGTGAAATAGAAATTGTAAATCTAAATATCCCAACAGCAGTACCATTGATTTATGAATTCGATGAAATTCTAAGGCCAGTCAAGAATTATTACCTTGGTAATCAAGATCGAATTATAGCACAAAAAGAAGCAGTGGAAAATCAAGGTAAATCTAAGTAATTAATTTATAAATATTTAATATAATAAAGCGTTTTTTAATTTTCTATTGTTGTTATAGTATGAATGCAGTAGATAATAACGAGTTGTATATATGCTTAACATTTAATATAATTTTTCGTGACTGTAGAAATGAGTTTTTGTTCTAATTTAAAAAAAATAGATTGGTACATAATTTATAGTACTGATGATATTCTCTAAATCTAAAAAGGATAATATAGATTGAAATCTCGTTTCGAAATTGACTAATAGTTACTCCCTGCACTAATTAAGCAAGCTTAGTTGATATTTTTTACTATTATGATGTCGAGAACCATTCTCTTACTAAACAGGAATTTTTCTTTTGTAATATTAGTATCAGATAGCATTTTGTATTAAATTTTTTAATAAAATTTATAATAGTGATAAGTATTCAAGGTTGTAGTTTAGTACTATAATCATTGAAATTTGTAAAAGAGTAGAATTATATTGTATTTTATTAAAATTGTAATTAATATTAGTAGTGATTTATTACTATATTTTATCCTCTAAAATTAAAGAATGATAGTAATTGTCTTTATTATTATCGGAAATAAAGTGATGAACATTAAACAGAATTCTAGTATTGATATTTTTATTTTACTATATATTAGTATTTTTTTTAATACTATACTTAATTATTTGTTATGTAATATTTTCCTATATAAAAATAATAGAAATATAAGTAATATTGATTGTAATATATACATCAATCATTTTATTGTATTATATAGATATAAAACATTTTTTATATAATTATTAACACAATATATCTGATAATATCATTTTAATTTTTAATTAATAAATTATTGATTTAAAATAATTTAATATAAACTATACTATTTTTATATTAATAACTTTTATTTATTTTTATTATAATTTATATATTATTTTTTATTAAAGCAGTACTTAAAATAAAATAATAGGATTTTTGTTAATAAATTTAATATTCATATAAATCTCTTTAATATGATTTTAATGGCACAAAAGATATAGTTAATTATTATATTTATATAATTATTATTACCTTTTAAAATATAACTTTAAATTAAATAGTATTTACTTCAATATAAGTTTTGATATTTATATAAAATAAAACATAATCTTGTGATTTATGATAAAATTTTTTAAATAAAAATACATTCAGTAAATTTCAATAAATCACTAATAAATACATGTAACTTAATAGTAATATTATAAATTTTTGTTTATATTAGTATTATTACATTAATTCATAAAACTTGATATAATAATATTATTAAAAATAAAATGTTAGTTAATTTTAAATGTAATAGTATTTATATAGATTTAATTAAATAAATAATAAATTAAGTAAGTGTGATATTTTCATTTTCATTAATGATTTTTATTTTATTTAATTTCTTAATAATTTAGACATTTTTTAAAATATTTTAAAGTGTTTGAAAATTATTTAAATTAATAATGAAAACTTTAGTTCTTGGAAAGTTTTTGACTATATAATTAAAATATAAAAATACTTTTTCAATGATTGAAAGAGCGTAGTTGTATCTATGATAAAATATTATTAGTTTTATATTTTAAATATACTTTAAATAATCTTTCTTAAAATATTAATAATTTTTTTAGATGTCTTAAATTACTGAATTTTAAAATTTTATGAAATGCATTATGCATTAATTTTAAAAAATTAATAGACTGTACTATAGAGTTTTTAATGTAGTAGAAGAATGCTATAATTGTTATCTTTGTTTTACCATTAATAATACAAAGTATACGAAAGTCATGTTATCGTATAATAAGTAGCCACTATGTATTCTTACAGGAAACGATATTATGTTCTATATTAAATAACTTTTGTAATAAGATTAATATTGAGCGTGATATATTAAAAATTTATTTTAATGAACTTTGAATTAATATCATAATATTACATATTATTAAAATTTTTTGAATATAATTCTTTTTATATCTCTCAATCGGATTGAGACATGCTATATTATTGGGTTTAGGCTTAGAAATATTTTAATATATTTAAGACTTACTATTTGATAAAAATCAGTGTGTTCAAAAAATGTTGTTGTATATAAGGGATGACGAATAATCCTATTTTAGTTTAAAATATTAATCAATATAAAGCAGTACTGTTTAGTAATGTTTTTTAGAAAAAAGTATTTTATTGTATTATTTATTACTTTGTAAGAACTTTATAAAATGTTAGTTCTTTAGAGCATGCATATTAAATATATCATTAGTAGTATTTTAGATATATATAAAATATTTTAGGGATGAAATAATATATTTTAATAGATATTTGAAGTTTATAGATAAAAATTTTAGTCATAATAAAAATATTACGAACATAAAGTATCAGAAAATTTCTTTGAATATGAAGATTGAATAGATTCATTCGTAAAAATATATAATAAGATTATTATGATAGGAATGAAAGTTTATGAATAATTGGTATTATATGATTAAAAAATTATTTAGATATTAACAATACGATGAATATCATATTTCCCATATATTCTCTAATATTTTTATTAGAAAATATTTTTAAGTTTATCGGTAATAATGGAAATGTTTAGATATCTGAATTTACTTTATTAATTTATTAATTATTATTTTTTATTAAATCAAAATATTTAATAAATTTAAATAGTCAATATTAGATAATTAAAAATTTAGTTTGATAGTTAATGTAATTATCATAGTTAATTAAAAAATAAATAAATAATTTATATAATAAGTATAATTTAATATAAAATGATAGAAAAATAAAAAAATTATAGAAAATTTTTATTTAAGTAATATTTAATGTTTTAATTAATTTTTAAAATTTTTAATAATTTACATTCTTTAAATTATGAAATTAATTATATATTTATTGATTTTGTTAAAAATATAATTAATATATAAATTTTGATTTTTTTGTCTACGAAATTAGTAATGTGATTACATTATTATATTTTATATAAATATAATGAAACACATTAATGGAATACTTTCTATTTTTATATTGATTTTTTATGTTTTAAAATTATTATATAATTATTGCATTAAAATGATATTAATCTTAACCTAAATTTTAACTTATAAGTTAGGTATTAAAAATATGGATAATGATATATAATATAATAATGACATCTTTTACATAATTTTTATATTACTATAATGAATAAAATAATCTATTTTGTATTATTTTGAGTAAAAAAGATATATACTGTATTTTATGGACTTTGTAAAGTAAGAAAAAATAAATAAGTAATTCTCAAAATACGTTTTCTACATCTTACGTTTCCTACATCTTAAATGTTAAAAACTTTTAAAGTATTTTTATATTTTTCATGATATTATCAATTATTATCTATATTGGTATCTAGTGGATGCTATTTTCTTATGACAAGTAGAAACATTATAGTGGTAGGAGTAAGTTAATTTACTTATGCATATGTTATGTTTTTAGATTATTTAATTAGCGCTGCTATTAATAAATTTTTTCTTTCATGGATTCAGCCATGAAAGTGAATGCTTTTGAATGGATTAAAATGATATCAGTACAAAAATTCAGTAAAAATATCTATATTTCCTATCAATATGATTGATCAATATTTATCTTTTTTATGAACTGAATTTTAGGGTTTTACTTTAGTGGTATTTTTGTTTAAAGTTATTTGTTATTAAAGAGAATTTATATTATAGTGATTTATAATAAAATAGAGTAAATTCTATATTTTTATATGCATTCATAGATATTTTAAAATGTAAAAAATAATAAATATTTTAATATAATAAATACTTCAATAATTTTGTTATATAAACATGGAAGAAGATCACGAGTTGTGAGTGGCTACTTATGTTAGTTAGGTATAAGTGATTCTATTTATTGTATACTGCTTGATCCTAAAAACTTATCTGTGTTTTACATAGACGGAAATATGACAATTTAAACATAAGACGTTATACTTTATGTAAATATTTAATTAATTTCAGCATTAAAAATCACATAACTTTATATGTAAATAATTTTTATTATTATAGCGATTTTTTAATAAAAACCTAAGATTGCACAAGATCTCCAGAGAGTATGATGCAATACAGGAAATATATAACATATAATTTCATTTCACTAATTACAAAAATCTTTAAAAGTAATCCAACTAGTTTGGTATTGTAATTTAAAATTTTATTATGAATTTAGTTTAGTTTTTTTAGATTTAAAATGTAGATTTACGTATAATGCCATCAAGAAAAATAATTTTATGGTTTAAATATTTGATATTTAAATTATAAACATAAAATTACAATAATTATTTAATTTTAAATTTAATTTAGATTTACTTTTAGTCAGCATCAGTGATCATTTATTTTACACATTAATTACTTTCTTAATAGCTTCTGTTAGTTTACTAAGATGTTCTGAAGAAATAATATAAGGTGGCATTACATAGATTAACCTCCCAAAAGGGCGCACCCAAACACCTTGTTTGATAAATTTTTTCTGAAGTTCTACGGCATTAACTGGCGCTCGCATTTCAACCACCCCAATGGCTCCTAGAATACGTACATCTTTTACGTCTGGATGAGAAACTAGTGGAGCAAGTTCTTTTATAAGTTGTTGTTCAATTTTGGTGACGGTTTTTTGCCAAGGATTTTCTAGTAATAATTTTACACTTGCATTTGCAACTGCACATGCAAGTGGGTTTCCCATAAACGTCGGGCCATGCATAAAACATCCTGCTATGCCATCACTGATAGTATCTGCAATATGGCGTGTTGTAATTGTAGCCGATAGAGTCATATAACCACCGGTAAGTGCTTTTCCTAAACACATAATGTCTGGGAAAATATTAGCGTGATCACAGGCAAATAATTGACCGGTGCGGCCAAATCCAGTAGCAATTTCATCGGCAATCAGTAATATGCCATAGTGATTACATAAAGATCTTATACCTTTTAGGTAGTTAGGGTGATAAAAACGCATTCCTCCAGCACCTTGTACTATGGGTTCAAGAATGATAGCGGCTATTTTTTTATTGTAAACTGAAAGCGTTCTTTCAATAGGAGACAAATAATGATGATTCCACTGATTGTAAAATCCACACTGTGGCGCATCAACAAAAATATGTTTCGGTAAACAACCTTTATAGAGGCTATGCATAGAGTTCTCAGGACAGCAAACTGCCATAGCGCCAAAAGTATCACCATGATAGCCATGACGTAAAGTTAAAATTTGTTGACGTTTTTCTCCTTTTGCTTGCCAGTATTGTAGAGCCATTTTGAGTGCTACTTCAACAGCAACAGAACCGGAGTCTGCCAAAAAAACACATTCAAGCGGTTTTGGTGTAATCTCAACAAGTTGTCTACATACACTGATTGCCGCGGGATGAGTGAGCCCTCCAAACATGACATGGGACATTTTTTGTAGTTGCTCAATAACAGCTTGATTCAAGACGTGATGATTATATCCATGGATGGCTGCCCACCAAGAAGACATTCCATCAACTAATTTTTTTCCATCTGCCATAATGAGTTCTGAGCCTTGAGCTTTAACTATGGGATAAGTTGGAATAGGTTGGCTCATTGAAGTATAAGGATGCCAAATATGCTTGGCATCAAAAACGATATCAGAATTGTTCATTTGATTTTATATTAACTTATTCGTTATTACATCATTAATTTGTTGACATGATAACTACAATATTTAAACTGGCAACTCATTTCTCAGATGGAGACTTACTCGTGATCAAATTTAAAAAATGGTCAATTAAAGAAGCTAATAAGTTGTTTTCAATGCCTTTCTTTGAACTTTTATTTCAGGCTCAACAAATTCATCGTCAACATTTTAACCCTCAAAAAATTCAAGTTAGCACTTTACTTTCAATTAAAACAGGCGCTTGTCCTGAAGATTGTAAATACTGCGCACAAAGTGCTCGTTATAAAACAGGATTAGCAACAGAACGTCTCATGGAAGTTCAGCAAGTGTTAGAATCAGCAAAAAAAGCAAAAAAAGCAGGTTCAACTCGTTTTTGTATGGGAGCAGCATGGCGTAACCCGCATGATCGAGATATACCGTATCTTGAAACAATAGTTAAAGAGGTAAAATCTCTTGGAATGGATACTTGTATGACGTTAGGGATGATTAATTATAAACAAGCACAGCGTCTTGCTGAGGCGGGTCTTGATTATTACAACCATAATCTCGATACCTCGCCAGAATATTATGGAAACATAATCACAACTCGCACCTATCAAGATCGCTTAGATACTTTAGAAAATGTGCGAAAAGCAGGTATTAATATCTGTTCTGGTGGTATTTTAGGTCTTGGTGAAAAAATTAGTGACAGAGCTTCTTTATTGGTTCAGCTTGCTAATCTTTCTAAGCCGCCAGAAAGTGTGCCAATTAATATGTTAATGAAAGTTGAAGGCACGCCTATGGCAAAAAATAAAGATCTTGATGCTTTTGATTTTATTCGTACTATTGCCGTTGCTAGAATTATGATGCCAACTTCTTATGTTAGATTATCAGCAGGCCGTGAATATATGAATGAGCAAACTCAAGCATTTTGCTTTATGGCTGGTGCTAATTCAGTGTTTTATGGTTGTAAACTTTTAACTACAGCTAACCCAGATGAAAATAAAGATTTAGCACTATTTAGAAAACTTAACATTCATCCTGAATCCATTGAGATGACTAATGATAAAAATCTGAAAACGGTAGAATTAACTGAAAAAATACAAACCGAAGGTGATCAGCAGTTTTATAATGCAGCTATATAATGAGTGAGACGTTATTCATCTAGTTACAATTATCTTACCGTCAGTAGAGTATATAATGTTATTAAAATACTCATATTAATTTAAGGAACGGTCATGTTACGAATTAAGAGTTGCACTTACTGAAATTTTTAAGGAAATGATTGTTGAAGTTTAAATCAAGATTTAAAATTTATTGAATGATTATTCATACAGTGGAAGATATCTTCTTAAATAGGAAGTAGCAGTATAAAAGTATTACTGGTTTTTCTTAGCTTAAAAACTTTAAAGTAGATGGCTTCATTACTTAAATTGTCCATAAACATTGTTATGAAGTTTAGATTTATTATTAACTAATAAACATGGGTAGATATTACCCAAGTTTTACATTTTGTCTGATAAACTTCTTCTTTGTTTTTAATTTTAAAGCATGAATATTTTATTTCATGATAATATATTTTCTTTACTTATAACACTGTTGTTTATGATAAAAGAAAATATTATGATGAATGTAAAAAGTTATTGATTCATAAGAGACTGTGAGTATGAATCGTGATGATGTATTTCAGATTCTTTGACAAGCAGATTGATGTATAATAGATGATAAAATAATGAAGATTTACAGCTTTGATATAAAGACTGTAATTTCAGGGAAAGAGAATGTGTAGTTATTGTCAGATCTTTGTGAAGAAAGTATACATCATTTATAGTTATATTCAGTAAATAGTTTTTTTGAATTAGTATGATGATTACTGTTTATAGACACGTATTTTATGACCTAATTTAAGTATATATTCTCTATTCTATACTATAATTAATGCTATTTTAGGTGAGCGCTTGATGTATATGCCATGTATGTAAATAAAAAAATAAATTCAGTTCTACAGAATTGAATAATAATGTCAATCTATTGTAGTAAAATATAGAACGTAGTGCGATGCAGATAGAAGCGTTTTCAACTGCAATATAACCATGATTATATTCAGTAATAATAAACTTCTAAAGATTTTTTATTTTTACCTTAAATGGTGATAAATATAGATTATGTTATTATCTGTTTCTCTTATATAATGTTCATTTCTAAGTATTAGGTTAGATTCTGTTGATCATTAATAAAAATCAATAAATTACCAGAATTTCTATATGATTTTAATTATATAGTGATTAAAAATAAAAAATAGTAGTGTTTACAATAACACATTAAACATTATAGGTATGTAGTCTTTGATTAAGAACAGTAAATAATTATTACTTTATATATTCATTAGAATTTAGAACAATATAAAATTATAGACTAAAAATAATAATACTGCTTGTAGCATTAGTTTTTGAAATTATTTAATAACGGAAAAGCGATCAATTGTATTATTTGTAACTTTGGTTTATGATTTTATCATAATTTTCATAAAAGTTTTCTCTAAACTATATATCGTAGTTAATAATACTAGTGGTAGAATTATATTTATTACGTTATAGAATAAATCTATTGCAAAAACTATTGTACATTTAGATAGTTCTGGATAGACAATTATATGTAGATAATGTTTTTACTGATAAAATAATAAAGGTTAGTGATGAAATATTCCCTTATTAGTTAATATATAACTCGATATACTATGTCTTTCTAATTTGTAATGTGAGTTGTTTTTTAAAAGTATCTGTGCAACACGTTAAACGATTAGTTAAAAGAAAGAATGAATGAAAAAACTAAAATGGTCTTTTGTATTTATCTTATTTTTTTTAGATATCGTATTTGTATCAACTATTTTAATATTATTGGGGTAATTTATCATGACTAAAACTTATTTTGTGACAGGTACAGATACTGAAATTGGTAAAACAGTAGCGACCTGTGCTTTATTGCAAGCTGCTAATCAGTGTAGTTTTAGTACTGCAGGTTATAAGCCAATTGCATCAGGTGGTCAGATGACAAAATATGGGTTACGTAATAATGATGCGTGTTTATTACAAAAAAATAGTAGTGTCTCATTGAGATATAATGAAGTGAACCCTATTTTGTTTGAAGCATCTACATGTCCGCACATTATTAGTGAAAAAACAGGGAAGCCTATTGAGTTTTCTGTCATGAGTGAAGGACTAAGAAATTTACAATTAAAGGCAGAATGGGTATTTATTGAAGGTGCTGGTGGTTGGTATACACCATTATCTGTAGAGAAAAAATATGCAGATTGGGTTATTTTACAGGAATTGCCTGTGATTATAGTCATTGGTCTTAAACTCGGTTGTATAAATCATGCTTTATTAACAGTTGAATCGATTAAATATTCAGGATTAGATTTAGTAGGTTGGGTGGGAAATGAGATTGCGTCTATCATGTATTATCAAGTAGAGTATTTAAAAAATTTACATCGGTTAATTTCCGCTCCTTGTCTTGGTCTGATTCCATATCATAATCCTGAATTTATAATAAAACTTGGGAAGTTTATCGATCTCTCTTTACTTTAAGAAGAAAAGTATTTAGTATTTTTTCATAAAATAAAGACAAGAAATATTAAAGTGTGCAATTAACAAAATATCTTTAAAGATTTTTATTTCTTTTGTATATTTTACGATATTTTTAGTGAATCAAAATATATTTAATTAATTTCATTCTTTGGGTTATATATTGCAAATATGGAGTGTATTATTTTTTAGTTTAAATATCACATATAGTATATAATATAAAGTAGAACATGTTTCAACTCAATAGTTATTATTATTTAGAAAACTCTGTACTTATATTGATAATCTTTTCATACATTTAACAATCTTTAGATATTGTATTTGTGATACGTGGATCTTATGACTATACGGTTGTAAAAAACTTTAACATGCTTAATGATGTAGTTTTTTGATATTAAATAGCTATTTTACCTAAATTATCATGTTTATTAAATTTATGCGTAGTCTTAATGATGTGTGTGTTAATGATTATTAAAATGATCACATCGTTCTTATTGTATTTTTTCATCATCCTTGATACTTATTGCTTTTAATAATTATTCCTGCAAGCTTTAATTTTGTTTTCATGGTTGATGTTTTTACAGTTTAAGATAGTAATTCATGGCATTTGGATGGAAAATTATTAAGAATAATTTAGTTGATAGACCATTGATTTTAAAAATATACAACAGTATAGAAAAATTTCATGGATATTAAAGCTAAGAATATATAATTTTATTTACTAAAAAATAAAATCGATATAATAATTTTTTTCTAAAAATATCAAGAATATAAGCATTTATTCTCATAAAATACATAAAATTTTCATATTGATAAAAGATTCTGAAAATTTTTAAGATATTTATTCTGTCAGTCGGTTACTTAAAAAAACTTACGCTTAAGT
The DNA here is from genome assembly GCA_020541205.1 of Candidatus Hartigia pinicola. Taxonomy (GTDB): domain Bacteria; phylum Pseudomonadota; class Gammaproteobacteria; order Enterobacterales; family Enterobacteriaceae; genus Hartigia; species Hartigia pinicola. Next base: position 1,755,040 of record CP048208.1, on the reverse strand, counting down.
TTATGATTGAAAATCAAAGTTTATATTAGTAATATAATCTTTATTTTTATGATAATTATTCTTTAGTTACTTAGCTGTATTTAAAAATTGTTCATATACTATAGAGAAGTTCATTACCATTTACATGCGACGTGTTAATTGAATGATGGATTAGCAGTTTATTTATATATTTATAATGCTCATCTTCTAAAAAAGATCTTTTTATTCTAAAGTTTTATAGAATGATATTGAATTAACTTTCTGTTATAAGAATTGTATTAAGACGTTATGTATGCTTGCAAAAAATTAGAAAAGCGATATCTTTTATGCTTGTAACATATTATATCACTCTCTGTGAGATGACATTAAACTTTATTGAGATTATCATGTTAGATTTGATATCATTGATAACTGAAAATAGTTATAATAAAAATGCGTTCACAATTTGTGTTTGGATTTTTTTTAATTTTTTTATGACGTCAGAGAAGCTATTGACGGTTTTTAGTACGTTGTATTTAGAAAACTTAGACAATGAATTTTGTTGCTTTAATTTGTGAAACATGTTCTTTGAACTTGTTTTCGTTTTCGTAGAAAATACTTAAATGTATTCACATATAGTTGCTTAGCTAAAAAATAATATTTAATTTAGCGCTATCATTTTTTATATGTATTTTAAAATTAACTGTACTGAATAAACGATTTCTTGATAAAATTGTAATAATATTTCTTGAATACATTTTATTGGATCAAAAATAATCTATTATTATCACTTTCTGATATTAATATAAATCCTGTAAGTTCATTAGAAAAAGTTTATTCAAATTAAAAGATTAGATTTTCTTACTTTGTATGTTTTACCAATCTGGTCGGTCTTTTGTTGTTAAACATTAATTGTTCATACTGTCTAATAGATCTTAAATTAGTGGTATAAATAATATTATTTTTAGTTAGTGTAGGCGATTTCAACAGTTTTTTAGATTATGATAGTCTATTTGAAACTCGTTTTTTATTAAAAAAATTTAATTTTTTATTTTATTCAATTTAACAAATTAGGTAATCAATACGTTAATATTATAATAAAAGCAAATTAAACAGTTTTAGTAGCTGGGAAAAGCAGATAGATCCAGGAAACTAAATATACAACTTAAAAAATTAGTTTAATTACACAGCTAAATTATATAAATTTTTATTATATTTTTTTCTGAAATATAGCAAAATATATTCTCTGATTAATTTTATATTATTGAAGGTTTTGTCTAGTGTTAGAAATTACTAACTATACAAGTATTTTAAGGAAGTAAAAATACAACTATTTCGCATCTATTTATTAATATTATTAAAAATATGAGTTAAGTGTGAACATTTTCTATTTCTTTCAATGAGAGTGTGGAATATAATTATGATTATAATTAGCTTGATAACCAATTAGATGAATTTTCGTTTGCTTTTATCTATTGTATTATTTTCATTTTCTCTCATTCTGAGAGCATGAAAGTAAGAAGTATATTTAGAAAATTTTAAATAAGTGTTTAAATAAAAAATAATAAAGAATTTGTAGAATTTCATATTATTTATAGGTAAGATTCTTCTTTTATCAAAAAGTTATCACACCTTAAAGCAGTCTTATTCGTTATCTGAGATAATATTAAATTAAAATAGATGTGATGTATTTTAAAAAAGAGTGGAAAATTTATCTTAAGAATAAAATATATAAATAATCTAGTTCACGTGAAGATTTAAACATAACTTAATTATTAATAACAATGAAATAGATTATAGAGCATTGTGCAATGAAGCAAGTACAGTTTGTTTTTAGTTAGTATTGTAAGGAATAATGATATTAACGGGCGAGATAATGAGTAAAATATTTAAATTATATTCTGACTTTCAGCCTAGTGGAGATCAATCTGAAGCCATTCATCTTCTTTCTGAGGGTTTACAAAAGGGTCTGTCTCATCAAACTTTGTTAGGTGCAACAGGCTCAGGTAAAACATTTACTATTGCAAATGTGATCGAAAAAGAAGATCGTCCAACCATAGTGATGGTTCATAACAAAATTTTAGCAGCACAACTCTATAGTGAGATGAAAGCTTTTTTTCCAGAAAATTCAGTTGAATATTTTGTTTCTTATTATAATTATTATCAACCAGAAGCGTATGTACCCAGTTCTAATACTTTTATTGAAAAAGACTCATCTATCAATGAGCATATAGAACAGATGCGTCTATCTGCAACTAAAGCACTTCTTGAACGGCGTGATGTTATTGTTATAGCTTCTGTCTCTGCAATTTATGGTTTAGGGGATCCCAATAGCTACATGCAAATGCTCTTGCATTTGACTGAGCGTATGATAATTGATCAACGCTCAATTTTACGTCGTTTAGCCGAACTGCATTATATACGCAATGATCAAGTCTTTACACGAGGGACTTTTCGAGTGCGTGGCGAAGTGATTGATATCTTCCCAGCTGAATCTGATGAGCATGCGTTAAGGATTGAACTATTTGATGAAGAAGTTGAGCGTCTCTCTTTATTTAATCCATTAACTGGTAATATTCAATATCGTATTTCACGTTTTACTCTTTACCCTAAAACACATTATGTGGCGCCAAGAGACCGTATTTTAGAAGCGATATCAAATATTAAAGTAGAATTGCTTGATAGGCGGAGAGAATTCCTAAAAAATAATAAATTAGTTGAAGAACAGCGCATTACTCAGCGCACACAATTCGATCTTGAAATGATGAATGAAATTGGTTATTGTTCAGGTGTTGAAAATTACTCGCGATATCTATCGGGTCGTGCGCCAGGTGAAGCACCGCCTACTTTATTTAATTATCTTCCTGTCAATGGTTTGCTAGTAATAGATGAGTCACACGTTACTATTCCACAAATATGCGCGATGTATAAAGGTGATCGTTCTCGTAAAGAAACATTGGTTAAATATGGTTTTCGCTTGCCTTCTGCATTAGATAATAGACCAATGTGTTTTGAAGAATTTGAAGCATTGTCACTTCAAACTATTTATGTGTCTGCAACGCCTGGTGACTATGAAATACAAAAATCGGGTGAAAAAGTTATTGAGCAAGTGATTAGGCCTACAGGATTGCTTGATCCTATTATTGAAATACGTCCAGTAGTAACACAAATAGATGATTTACTTTCTGAAATTCATGTTCTAGCAAAAAAAAATGAACGTGTTCTTGTGACTACGCTTACAAAACGTATGGCAGAAAACTTGACTCAGTATCTTTCAGAACACGGTGAAAAAGTGCGTTACCTACACTCGGATATTGATACAATAGATCGAATTGAAATTATTCGAGATTTTCGTTTGGGTCAATTTCATGCGCTTGTAGGGATAAACTTACTTCGAGAAGGTTTGGATATACCGGAGGTCTCTTTAGTGGCTATTCTAGATGCCGATCAAGAAGGTTTTTTACGTTCTGAACGTTCATTAATACAGACTATTGGACGTGCAGCACGTAACCTTAATGGTAAAGCAATTTTATATGGTGATCGAGTAACTAAGTCGATGCAAAATGCGATTCGAGAGACTGAGCGCCGCCGAGTTAAACAACTTGAGTTCAATCAGAAGCATGGTATTGTTCCAAAAGGTTTGAATAAAAAAGTATCGGATATTCAATATTTTAATTATAAATCATCTGTTATAACCAAAAATTGTAGTAAAAATGATAAGAAGGAAAATCAAGACAATGATACTCAAGTGATTTCTAAAAAAGAGCTTGAACAGCGTATTGCTCAGTTAGAAGTAAAAATGCATCAACATGCGCAATGTTTAGAGTTTAAAGCGGCAGAAAAGGTGAGAGATGAGTTACAAGAACTTAGCAAGCGTTTATTATGAACTTTAAGAGAATAGTCAAGTGAAATATTTATTTTATAGGGAATTGATTTTTTATTTATATTATGCACAACTTTAAGTTGTGGATAATAATGTATATCAAAACAATTTTTAACTATAAGTCAATGGTTAGTCTTAGATCCGTATAAGTAACTTTCTTTATGCTAATTAAATTTTATCTTGAGTTTTTTAAAATCGATATTACTGTACTATTGTACATATTCAATGATTTGCAATGTTTTGAATTAGTACAATACAATTATTAGTAATTAATTATTGTATTAACGTTAAACTATTTTATAGAATAATGTATTGTTATTGTTATTGTTATTGTTATTGTTATTGTTATTGTATATTTATCAGTATCGAGATTAATCTTTGTAGTCAATTGATATTGAAGATTTTTAGAAAAAGAGTTGTGATTCTTACATGACGATTTACAATAAAATTCATTAATTAATTGATAATTATGTATATTTTCAGTATTTAATACCAATCATATATATTATTAGCATATAATGTATTGCGGTATTTGGTGTAATTTACTAATATTATTAAATTTTAACATACGATGTATAAATAGATGATGAATATAAATATTTATCAGTGATGACTTTTAGGTAAGTCTTAAGTTATTTAGTATTTTTACAGAAAAATAATGAATCTTAGACTGATAAATGTAAAGCTGTATTTAAAACTTTTTATAGTTTTTCAGTATTTAGCAATATTGTCCAATAAACTCAATATATGTTTGACAAATCTAGAGATTTGAAATTGCATTGAACATATAATGTTATTTTACTATAACAATGATTTCATCAAATATATGATAGACACTATTGTCAATATTAAACTAATATAACTATTATGTCTGTATATGTTTGATGTATACTATTAATTTTTCTAAAAATTAAAGTTATTCAGTGACTGCGTCTGTGAGTGATATTCTCTATTATTCTTATAATTGTTCAGATTAGACTGTGAATATATACTATAAATACTCGTTTAATATCGAAAGTTTTTATTTACCTCATGCTTCTCACTCATTATATCTAAATTTTTAAGATTGCTTAAATTAATGATCACGAAAGTTGTGTTAACGTTACTATTTTAGTGACACAAAATCTAATAAATTATATTTTAAATACTCTTTTTAATAAGTTTAGTTTTGTTTTTTTATATTTTATTTTCTATAGTTTAAAAATCAAGGTAATATATATTTTTTAAAAAAAATCACTAGCAAGTACCCATTATTGATACCTTATGTTTCGAATAGAAATCGTCGTTAAATATACCTTTTCTCTACTTATTAAATGCTTTCTTAGTATAGTTATTTTTACTGTAAGTTAATGCAGGGTGACTAATATATCTAGTCATGCTGCATTAACATGGATGTTATTTGTCTATACTAAGTTAACAGTAACGTATCTAGATTATAATGCGATATATTCTAAAATAATTATCTGGATCAATAACAGAATGAATAATAATAATTAATATTACATGCGCTAAAACTAATCACTAATCTTTCAAGATGAAAACTTTTGAATGACTTAAAAATAAATTAGCAAGAATCTTAAAAAGATTGCTTAAATTCTCTGCAAATAAGCTAACGTTTGATTTCAGCATGTAATTATTGATATTTCGTCGAATATCATTCATATAGATCAATATTTTTTTCAACTTATTAAGAAAATTTTGATAATTTTAAAGAAAGTACTATTAGTAATATAATTTTTATTTATAAGTAAAAATAAATATGGTGTATTCAGTGATGCTAGTAATTTTTAGTAAGTACATTATGATTATGACTGAAACAATACTTAATTCAATTAAATAAGTTTTTATTGGTTATAATAAATTATAATAGAATCATATAATAGATTATTCTTAAATATATTAAGAAAATATAATTATATTATCAGTATAGCTGAAATTATGTTACAATTGTTAAGACACTGGGTTTTATAGTAAAAGCTCAGTGTTATATATATGTGAATAGTAATAGTGAAACTGATAAGACAATACTCTTTGTTATTTACGGTCTAATAACGTAACACGAAGCTTGTTAGATCCACATATTTTAGTGAATGTTCATGATGAATTACTTTATTTACAGCTATCGAACTTACAATATTTTGATTCTTATTAAATGTTAAGGATATTGTTCATGTTTATGTAAAACTTTTACTTAATTTTAATAAACTTCATTGAAAATATTAGTTTTTACTACAAATTTAACTATATTAGAATTCGTGCAGTATTAAAAAACATTCTCGAATATATATAAACAAGATCTATAAAGATGGCTATAAGAAAATCTTAGTCGTTATTTGATGTACTGTATTAATAAATATTTTATATTGAGTCGCCAGTATTACCGAAAAGTTCTTGATGTAAATTTATTAACTATTTTTATTAACTAATATTTTAACTTACTAAGTTTATTATTAATAGTTATTTTAGTATTAATAAGCATATATTGAATGCAATTCATGCCTCTTTAGTGCAAGTTTTAAATAAGGTTTTTTAATTTATTTAAAAGAGATATTAGAGATTATAAGTGTAAATCTTGATCATTTAGTAATAAACTGTTACTTCAATCATTATTAAATTGTACTATTATTTTTGATCTGTGTGTAGAGAATTAGTAAAGTAAAAATCGCATAATGATCTAAATGATTTGAATGATTTAATATGATAAATACAAGATACAATATGCTTAAGTAAGAGATAATTAGATAATTTCATTCTGACCGTGATTTTTTTTAGCAGAAAAAATTAATAACTAAAATATGTTTTAAACTAAGACAGTTATTATGTATGTGTGTTTCATGCAAGGGTTTGTATTAAATATAATAATACTTTCAAATAAAAACATAATAATCTAAACTCGATTTAAGATAGATAGATTTAATCCACATACTTAAAAATACTTGTGATATTTTAAGTATATTGTGGAGTGTTTTAGCTTTCCTGTTTTAAAGGCATTTAGCGTGATGAGTCTGGCATGTTGATGATTAACTATTGGTGTTGGATAGTTCAATGCAATGCGGTTTTTTGTAGCCCACTCATGAGGAGTATGAATATATTTGTCTGGAACTACACGTAGTTCTGGTAACCAAGCACGAACAAATTTACCTTGAGGATCAAATTTTTTACCTTGTGTAGTTGGATTAAAAATCCGAAACCAAGGTGAAGCGTCGACGCCAGTTGAAGCGGCCCATTGCCAGCCTCCATTATTGGCAGCAAGTGTTCCATCAATTAATTGCTGCATAAAATATTTCTCACCAAGACGCCAATTAATTAATAAATCTTTAGTTAAAAAACTAGCACTAATCATCCTTACTCTGTTATGCATCCAACCTATTGCATTTAATTGACGCATGCCAGCATCAACAATAGGATAACCTGTGAGTCCTTTTTTCCATATTTCAAAATAAATCTTAGAGGTGCTCCATGGAATGCATTGAGTCCATGGAATAAAGGGTTGATGACAACATAGACCTGGAAAAGTAACTAATAAGTGATGGTAAAATTCACGCCAAATAAGTTCATTAAGCCAAGTAAATGAACCACTGTTGATAGTATTAAACACTTGAGGGTTTTTAGCGATTAATTGGTTTAGACATTGACGTGGTGATAATACTCCAATAGCTAAATAAGGGGATAATTGGCTAGTTCCATCTAATGCAGGAATGTCTCGGTGTTCTTGGTAGTGCTGAACTATGTCATGGCAAAATTTTTCAAGTTTTTTTAATGCAGCGAATTCTCCTGCTGGGAAATTTGGAGCTATATTGATCACGGTATATTCAAATAAAGATGTTATTTTTTCGATAGTAATATTTTGTGTTCGTGGTTTAGGTTTTGGTAAGGACTGAAAATCAGTTAGAGCAAGTCGTGATAGGAATGCATGTCTAAATGGGGTATAGATTTTATACATTTTTCCGTTTTGGTTTTTCACTGATTTTGGAGGTAAAAGCAGAGCGTCATCAAAAGCATAAATATGAAATAAATGTGGTTGCATCATAATCCATTCATCCCGATTGCGTTCATTTAATTCATATTGATAATTAAAAAATAATGCATCAATGTTTTTTTTTTAGAAAATTCAAGTACATATTCTCTAGATTGTAAAAAATTAGACAACGTTTGGCAAATTAATGGAATGCCTAATTGAGCAAGCGCATTACGTAATGCCATTAGATTTTGATGTATAAAAGTAATTTGTCGGAGGGATATATCATGTTTTTTCCATTGTTCCGGTGTAGCGATAAATAAAGCAATGACTTTTGCTTGAGGGTCAGTGCAAGCAAATGACAGTGCTTTATTATCAGTTATCCTAAGGTCGTTACGGAACCAAACTAGATGCAGTGATTGTTTTTTACGCATAATATATTAAATGGTCTTATTTTATTTGTACTTTCAATAACTATTTTCTAGATTATTTAAAGTATAGACAGCATGAACAACTTAATTATAAATTATGATGCTGAATTAATCATTGATTTACATATTTTCTTAGATGTAGCAATTTTAGTTCTTGTATTTTATTTTTTATTCAAGATTTTATACTATTTACTTAGAATCTATTTCGTTATTTTTTATCTAGTCAGAGACTGCTGAGATTCTGCCTCTAAGTTGATGAGTAGCTGTTTTTAGGATTATAATACTCAGTATATAAAAAACATACATATTATTACGATTAAATAGAATATTGGTATATTAATAGATTATTAAGTTAATTTTATCCATTTAAGATACTATTGGTAATATAAAGTCTTCTATCAAAATCTAAATATTACAAGTGATAGCTAATCCATTGTAATGAATATATAGTGGGAAAATAAAATTTAATAAATGTTATAAAAGCTAGAGATAGTTAAACAAACCTCAAGAATTAGAAAACTACTAAAAACCCTTTTTACTGATCTATTATTAATACAAGAAAGATAAAACAGAGTAAAAGTATTGAGTTCAAACTTTACATGATGATCAACAAAAAGCATATTGTTGTACTACTGTTCACTTTGATTATTAACTAAACTTACCCTACATTAATCATAATTTTACTGATGATAGATATTCTATGATCTGGTAAATTATTGAATATATATGATAAATCACTTAAATACATGTGATTTCTGTACATTAAATTATATTTATAATAATGATTCATTGAATACAGGTCATTAAAATTTTTTAATATTTTAAAATGACTTAACGAAAATACATTTTTAGCATATTATAAATATTAGTTTTATTTCGTTATGAAATTATTTATTCAATAAGAGCATATCTCAGATAAAAGCCAATAATATTGAGAAGTAATCCTAAATAATACAAGAACTTTCCAATTGATTCGTAAAAGATGTTTTATATAATATAAAAAATTAAGATTCTTATTGTCATGCTAGACAATCGTAATTTTCAATCGGGTTAAGACTTGTCTATGAAGAAAACGTACTTAAGTAAATCTGTAAATAGAGAAACTTTATTCTAGTGTTAAATGATCAGAGAAAAACAATAATTAAAATATCCATGCCATCATGAGAAAAATTAGTTCGGTGCATCGTACATTGATAAAGGTAATGATAGTAATTATAAAGATTTTCGTTTTTATATTTGCTGTGAAAGAGTATAAAATCACATCTTCACAATGAAGGCACTGAAAGAAAAGAAAAAATGTTATGAACATTACTATTGTTTGATAGATTAGTAATATTTCGGCAAGATTAGACATTGCATATAAAATAACTCAGATACTATAGTTCTCAGCAATCTATCTTATCACTTAGCACATTTATATTAATTTTTTTAATTTATATAATGAATGGTTATGATAGTATTAATATTTTAAGGTTTTTATTTTTTTATAAAGTTTATAGAAGTATCTTCTTGCTTTAATTATAAAAATAAACCGTATTTTGAATTGACTAATATCTACATTTGGAGTTAGCTGGATAGAAACAAAGACTAGTCTATTAGTATAGATGTTCTTTTTTATATGTAGTATATGTTAAATTATTATCAAAAAAATTGGAATAATATACATTATAATAACTGATACATGTTACTTTAAAGCTTAAAATTTATTATAAATAACTGCGTATATGAGTATATAATAAAAAACAGATCTCTTGTTGCTTAAAAAATAAAATCGATACTTATAAAAACTTAATAATGAAATATAAAATATTAGCTTATATATATTATTAGTGTATTTTAGCGTTTTAAAACTCTATATATTACTTTTTAACTATTTGATTTTTTGTTATATTACTCCATTAAAAATCATCATGTATCTATATTTTTATCTGATAGTGTAGATTGAATTTACTACTTGTAACAGTGAAAACGTGAAAGATATAGACATTTTTAATGCATGAATTATATGTAATTTATCTCAAATTTTGAGTTTTTTAAAAATTAACATATTATGATCTTTATTCTAAAAATTTATTTTTCTAATAGGTAAAAATGAAAATTTAAAGCGTGATTTGTATAAATAAATGAAGAATTTATGAAAATTTCTTCAATATAATAATTGTATGTTTATAATAATACACAATATCTATATTACTAAATATTAGTTGAACAATATTTAAATAAATTAGATTTTGTTTATCATTTACCTTAAGTGTACTCTCTTTAAGAGTAATACTGTTATATAATGTGTTTTTTTGTGTATTCTAACTATTTATTTTCAGTATTATTATATTACTGAATGCTTTCTCTAGAAAGAACATCTCATATGTCATTTTGTAAATTTTAAAAAAGAAATTTTTAAATAGATTTCATCTGTTCTGGAGTATATGTGAAAATATAAAGTTAATAAAGTCTTTATCAGCTCTGTAGAGTATGTTAAAACTACTTTTATAATAATATTCATCAAGATATTAATACCACCAATATAGATTGAATATAGATATTGAAGAAAATAAAAATTATTTTTTAGATAATTATCTAGAGAAATCTAATATTTACTTCATGTACTTGGAGTAATAATAAATAATCTCTGCACATACATAGATTTTAGATAACTGATAGTTTATAAAAATAAAATCATATATTACGACTATGTTAGTAGATACTAGATATTATTTACATGAGTGACATACTTTGATATAGTGTGTATATCATATTATGAGTATAATTGTTAATTATAGTAATTACGTAAAAAGTCTATACTAGTAAATTTTAAAAAATGTTTAATTGTTGAGCATAACTTTTGTAGACTTGACAATATTACTCAATGTAGAAAATAAAAAAATAAAGATTCACATTGAATAACTGTTTTTAATTTTTGAACTACTATCTATTCTCTTTTTGCTGAATTGAAAGAGCATGAACTGATTTTAGAAATAATATAGAGTTGCTCTATATATGTTTTAAGTAGTTTTTAAAGAGACTATTTATTGAACATTTTTATTGTTTGAATTATTATTATTGAAATAAAAATTTAAGAACAGAAAGAAAATAAAAAAGTTGCAAAAACTTTTTATTTTCTTTATAATATGATGATTTATTTTCTCATGATCATTTAATGTAAAAACATTAAAAATTAGCAGACACAAGATGAAAATATATTTCAGAGAATCTAAAAAGATTAGCGAAAAAAAAGCTTGACTCTTGATGAGAAAAAACATACAGTAGGTTATTCGTCGACGGTAACCTCAGTGGTTAGAATTAAAAAATAAGTTGTAACGCTCTTTAAAAATTTATCTAACAATCTGTGTAATCACTGAAGATGCTATCAGACAATATTAATGTATACTTTTAAAAGTGTGTTTAAAAGTGACTTTTAATTAATTTATTATCATAAAAAATTTAAACTATGATAATCAATAATGTTTTAAAAAATGAAAAAACTTTTAATTAACAAACTTAATTAAAGTGTGTTGTGACTCTGACATGTCAATTAAAAATACAAGTTGAGAAATAACTAAAATTTCCTTGTTATTGACAAAAAACAGATAGATAAGTATTATATAATATATAGAAAGCTACTATAATAAAAAAATTATTAAAAATCTTCATTACAGTACTACTTAGTTTTTCCAGTAAAAACAGTATTGTATTTATTATAACAATCAATACAAATTTGATTAAATAATATCATATTTTTAGAATTTTAATCAATGACATATTGACGTTAGTGTTATCAACAACTGATTATAATAATTCAAAGTATCATTAACCTCATATCAAATGTGATTTCATATAAGTTTCTTAATTAAGCAACACGTTTCATAAACGATCTGTTAATTCGTATTTTAAAATTATGACGCATAGTGCAAATTAAAATAATTTAAAAAAATATTAAAAAACTTTAAAAGTATGAAAATTTATAATTTGTATTAATGTGTTATATTAGTGAACCGTTCATAATATATTAACAATAAACTAAATAAAGTAAAAATAAAAAACAGGTTACTTTAAGAAAGTATAATCTTGATAATGATCTTTACATAACTGCTGAAATAGTATATATGAAAATAGTATTTTAAAAATATATACAATGAAAATCTTTAATTTTGTTCTGTATTCTATGACCTTAGAATTTTGATCATTTTATATAAAAATTTATAATTGAATGTGTTTAAATGATATGTATCAATATTTATTGAATAGAATTAATAAAATAAATATTTAATTAATATAAAATTGTTATCAAGTCATTATAAAATTTTTATTAAGTTATTTGATGATTATAAAATATTCATTAACAGTGTTCACGTAGATTGTATGATAACAAATAAGCAATATATAAACTTGTGGGAGGCAAACATAACATAAACTACTTTGTGCTTTATTTTTTTTAGTGAGAAATGTTGCCTATACACAAAAATAGCAAAATAATATTTTGTAATATATTTTTGTGTCCCCTTCGTCTAGAGGTCTAGGACATCGCCCTTTCACGGCGGTAACAGGGGTTCGAACCCCCTAGGGGACGCTAATTGCATTTTTATTAAGTAAAAGGCGATACCTCAATAGTGATTAATTAACTGTTTTAGTGAATATAATCATTATGATCTTTAATAATTTAGAAAAGCTGAAAATTAAAACAACACACATTGTTGTATGTCTAAACAATATAACAATCTCTTAAAACTCGAATTTAAAGTTTTTAGGTTAATTTTTAGTAATATGAAAAGCAAATAAAATTTAAATCTGATAAATGAAGCTAGTGATGCAATTTCTACATCAATACATCAGTAGACAAGCATAACAAGGTGCTTTGTTAAATATATATATTATATATGCTTGATTATATAGTACTAAAATTTTCTGATATAAACATCTTCGGGTTGTTAGGTTAAGTGAATAAGCGTACACGGTGGATGCCTAGGCAATCAAAGGCGATGAAGGACGTGCTAATCTGCGAAAAGCGTCGGTAAGGTGATATGAACCATTATAATTGACGATATCCGAATGGGGAAACCCAGTGCAATGCGTTGCACTATCGTTTGATCAATACATAGTCAAACGAAGCAAACCGAGGGAACTGAAACATCTTAGTACCTCGAGGAAAAGAAATCAACCGAGATTCCCTCAGTAGTGGCGAGCGAACAGGGAACAGCCCAGAGCATTAATCTGCGTAAGTATTAGGAGAACAGTTTGGAAAAACTGGCAGTAAAGGGTGACAGCCCCGTATCTAAAAATGCTTATGTTGTGAGCTCGAAGAGTAAGGCGGGACACGTGTTATCTTGTCTGAAAATAGGGGGACCATCCTCTAAGGCTAAATACTCTTGATTGACCGATAGTGAACTAGTACCGTGAGGGAAAGGCGAAAAGAACCCCGAAAGGGGAGTGAAATAGAACCTGAAACCGTGTACGTACAAGCAGTAGGAGCCTTAAATTATCAAGGTGACTGCGTACCTTTTGTATAATGGGTCAGCGACTTATATTCTGTAGCAAGGTTAACCATATAGGGGAGCCGTAGGGAAACCGAGTCTTAACTGGGCGAATAAGTTGCAGGGTATAGACCCGAAACCCGGTGATCTAGCCATGGGCAGGTTGAAAGTTAGGTAACACTAATTGGAGGACCGAACCGACTAATGTTGAAAAATTAGCGGATGACTTGTGGCTGGGGGTGAAAGGCCAATCAAACCGGGAGATAGCTGGTTCTCCCCGAAAGCTATTTAGGTAGCGCCTCGTGAATTCATCTTTAGGGGTAGAGCACTGTTTCGACTAGGGGGTCATCCCGACTTACCAACTCGATGCAAACTACGAATACTAAAGAATGTTATCACGGGAGACACACGGCGGGTGCTAACGTTCGTCGTGAAGAGGGAAACAACCCAGACCGCCAGCTAAGGTCCCAAAGTCATAGTTAAGTGGGAAACGAAGTGGGAAGGCTTAGACAGCCAAGATGTTGGCTTAGAAGCAGCCATCATTTAAAGAAAGCGTAATAGCTCACTGGTCGAGTCGGCCTGCGCGGAAGATGTAACGGGGCTAAATTATGCACCGAAGCTGCGGCAGCAATATCTAATATTGTTGGGTAGGGGAGCGTTCTGTAAGCCTGTGAAGGTTTGCTGTGAGGCATGCTGGAGGTATCAGAAGTGCGAATGCTGACATAAGTAACGATAATGCAGGTGAAAAACCTGCACGCCGAAAGACCAAGGTTTCCTGTCCAACGTTAATCGGGGCAGGGTAAGTCGACCCCTAAGGTGAGGCAGAAATGCGTAATCGATGGACAACAAGTTAATATTCTTGTACTGGTAATAATTGCGATGGGGGGACGAAGACAGCTAAGCTAGCCAGGCGACGGTTGTCCTGGTTTAAAGATGTAGGTGAGTATGCTAGGAAAATCCGGTTTACTGTACACTAAGATCTGATGACGAGTCATCAAGGTGACGAAGTAACTGATGCTTTGCTTCCAAGAAAAGCCTCTAAGCTCTAAATTATTATTAATCGTACCCCAAACCGACACAGGTGGTCAGGTAGAGAATACTCAGGCGCTTGAGAGAACTCGGGTGAAGGAACTAGGCAAAATAGTGCCGTAACTTCGGGAGAAGGCACGCTGTTAGTAGGTAAAATCCCTTGCGGATCCAGCCGAAACCAGTCGCAGATACCAGCTGGCTGCAACTGTTTATTAAAAACACAGCACTGTGCAAACACGTAAGTGGACGTATACGGTGTGACGCCTGCCCGGTGCTGGAAGGTTAATTGATGGGGTTATCCGAAAGGAAAAGCTCTTAATCGAAGCCCCAGTAAACGGCGGCCGTAACTATAACGGTCCTAAGGTAGCGAAATTCCTTGTCGGGTAAGTTCCGACCTGCACGAATG